>JBEKAW010000033.1:0-13230 GCA_050015715.1 Candidatus Krumholzibacteriaceae bacterium | reverse complement strand
CCTCGTCGGGACCCATGCGGACAACGGCTTCACGACGACCGGGATCCCGGCCGGCTTCTCGATCGCGCGAGACTACGACAGGGTCCTCGGCACGTGGAACCGGGACGCGGTCTTCGGCGGCGTCAACGCGGGAACGAGCTGGGTCGCCCACTCGGGGCATTCGAACACGGGCTACGTGATGCGGATGAATCGGAACGACGTCACCGATGCCTACTTCACGAACGACGGCGTGAGCGCCCCCTTCCCTGTCATGTGCTCGACCGGATGCTACGACGGCTCCTTCGACAACTGCACGCCGGGGGGCTACTTCGAGACGGCCGACTGCATCGGCGAGCAGATGGTCTCGAACGCTCACTGCGCGGCCGCGTTCATCTGCAACTCCCGCTACGGCTGGTTCGACGAGGGCACGACGAACGGCCCGTCGATTCATCTCATGCGGGAGTTTTTCGACGCCGTCTTCACCCAGGGCTACACGACGCTCGGGGAGGCGCACGCGCGGTCGAAGGACGAAACGGTTCCCTTCCTCGATCTGCCCGGCGAATGGGAGCCCGGCGCGGTGCGCTGGTGCTTCTACGAGTCCAATCTCCTCGGCGATCCGGCCCTCGACTGCTGGACCGACACGCCCGAGTCCCTCGAGGCGGTTTACGCGAGCGTGATCGGGAGAAATCAGACGGTCTTCGGCGTCGACACCGGCATGCCCGGCGCGGTGGCCTGTCTGTACCGCAACGGGCTCAGCTACGGACGTGGAGTCGCGGATGCGACGGGGCATATCGACGTCGTCCGCTCGAGAGCGTTTCCCGACTCGGTGACCTGGCTCGAGCTCGACGTACATGCCCACAATCACTACGTGCGGCGGGACACGCTTCAGATCGGCGAACCGACGACCGCGGCCGGACCGAGGGCGCCCGCGACACTCGAGCAGAACGTGCCGAACCCGTTCAACCCCTCGACCGTGCTCCGGTTCTCGCTCGCGCGCGACGGCGAGGTGGATCTGCGCGTCTACGATTCGGCCGGGAGAGAGGTCGCCCGCCTCGCGCGCGGCCGCGTCTCGAAAGGGAGCCACGAGGTGCGGTGGGCGCCCTCGAATCTCGCGAGCGGAGTCTATTTCTGCGTTCTCAAGACGCGAGAGGTCACGGTGACCCGCAAGGCGGTGCTTCTCCGGTAATCGCGCCGCACGATCGCGCGACGGAGCGCTCAGGCCCGCTCAATTCTCCTGCCGGAGATCGGAGACGAACTCGAGGAACTTTCCCCTCGGACGGGGAATCGATTCGACGAAGTGCACCTCCACGTCGATCGCGTCGCCGAAGGACCCGAGAATCAGCCCCTCGACGTAATCCCCGACGCGAGCCGCTTCTCCGGAGACGAACGTCCTGCCGGGCACGATGTAGAAGTCGAGCCGGCCCTCCACCCGCTGAACAACCTGGCATGGGCCGACGAGCGCGCCGAGTGTCGCCAACCAGCTGAGGATCCGGTCGATGGCCATCGTTGGAAATGTCGTCCCGCCTTTGCCGCGCACCTTCAAGCCGACTCTTCCGAGGACATCCGCGATAACGAGCCCCTTTCTGCCGCACGGACAGGCGAACGCATCCTTGAGCCTCACGTAGTCCCCGAGCCGGTAGCGTATGAAGGGGAACGAATGCGAGACGAGATTCGTCACGACGATCTCGTCGTTCTCTACTTCCACGATGACGTGTTCCATGTTGACGTGAAGGCTTCCCGCCGGACACTCGAAAGCGATGATCCCCGCCTCGGCGGAACCGTATTCGCCCCTCATCGGCTGAGCGAACGCGCGTTGCGCCTCGTCCCGGTAATGCGGGAATATCTTTTCTGAGGTGGCCCTCACGAGCTTGAGGCCGAAGAGCGCTTCGTCCGGATGTCGCTCGTTTACGAAGCGCGCGAACTCATACAGCATGCTCGAGTAGCCGGCCAGGCACTCCGCCCCCGCGAGCTTCCGGTAGAAGTCCTCGAAGGTGCCGGCGGCGAGATCGAACCTTTTCTCACGGAAGCGATTCAGAAGGCAATCGAAAAGGCGCATCTTCACGCGGTCGCCCGACCGCGGGGGAATCGACGAGAGATGCCCGCTCCGCGTCCACGGATCGACGCCGTACCAGCTGCATCCTCGCATGATCGCCGCGCGATGTTGCGCATCCCACTCGGCCGTGCGATAGAAAAGCAATGGGAGGCTCGTCGTCCCCGCCGTTTTCGAAAAGACGAGCCTTCCCCCTCCCCCCCTGTTCTGTATCTCTTCTCTCCGCGACACGATCTCCTTCTTCCCGAGGGACGGAAGCGCCTTGATGTCCTCGATCGAACCGGCGTCGCAGTCGAATCCGTGCCGTTCGAAGTATTCCCGGTAGAACGGTGAATGTTCCCGCGCGTGGGCGAGAAGCGATCGAAGCTTCTCGAGCTGCGCCGCCCTGAGCTCTTCCTCGCTCCACCACTGAGATTCCTTGAGCTGTTCCAGGTAGTAGGGAACGGGCGTGCCCCGCAATCCACATCCGGCCCGAAAGACCATCTCCGCAAGAGGGCGATTCATTTGAGGACCTCCGCGACACGCGGGACGAGAATCTCCCCGAGGATCGCGCGTTCGGAGAACGATTGCACGTACGCCCGTGCGTTCCGGCGCATCGACTCGTACAGACGTTCGTCGGCACCGAGCGTCTCGAGCGCTTTGCGGATCTCCTCGGGCGAACGCACGGGAACGAGAAGTCCCTGTACTCCGTGCTCAACGATTTCGGGCAGCGACAGCCACTTCGTCGCGATGACCGGGACCCCGACCGAGTAAGCCTCGAGGATAACCGCGGGATAGCCTTCCCCCTGATGATATGTCGGAAGGAGCAAAACGTCGTAGGCCATCGCCACCTTGCTCACGGCGCCGGGCTGGACGACCCCCCGATAGGAGAGATTCCGGTGCCTCGAAATCGCTCCGAGAAAATCTTCACGGTCGCGTTCAAGCAGAGGCCCGTAGAAATCGCAGCTCACGTTCGCCCTGCCGCCGATAGCGTCGATGATGTCAAAGACACCTTTTTCTCGTTTGACCTGACCGAAGAAGACGCACCTTCCCGAAAACCGTTTCGGACCGGATGCGTCGCCGAACGACGCGTCCGGCAAGAAATTAGAGAGCACTTGCACCCGCCGCACGGGGAACCCGCATTCCTCGATGAATTCCCGGGCAAGGGTCTCCGTTTCAGGAAGAATAACAACGGCCTTCGCGAGGACAAGAAGGAGGAGCTTCTTGCATGGTTGAGGCATCCGCAGAATTCTCCGCGCGAGGTAAGCGCCGAATACCTTCACAAAAATAGGCTTTCGGCACGCGCGGCACATGAGGATGATGGCGACCCCCTCGGTCACGATGAACCGGCTGTTCGCCCACAGGAGAACCGCGCCGCACCGCGGCAGCTTCGCGACAAGCTCAATCAGTATCCGGGTCCCGCGCAGAGCATCTCTCAGGGTGAGACGTTCATCCGGAAGCCGCACCCGGCCGCCGGCGGATGTGTCTATGCTGTCGATGGTTATGCCGCGCTCCCCCCAGTACCTGCTCCGGGAGACGTTGAGCGTGAGCACCGTGTCCCCGCCGATGGGCGGCGGAAAGGGCCCGATGAGAAGCACGCGTTTCGTACTCATATGCGTTTCACCATATTGACACAGGAGGGCCATCCGTGCTACAATTAATGTGTAGTTGAAAACGACTCTCTCTCTCCTCTTCTTCTCTTCCGTGTTGCAGGGCTTAAATTCTCTCTAAATCCACACGTTTGCATTATCAGATTCCAATTCAGATAGAAGGTGTTGCCAATGCGTACTTTCGGATTGAACCTATTGCTTTCCCTCGTTATCGCGGCCGTCGCCGTGTCGCCGTCGAGAGGCGCCGCGATCGCCGCGAGCTCCGATTTTCTCTCGTGGGCGCTCGACCGCTCGGCCGAATGCGACGCCCGCTGGAGCCTCATCACGGACACGGGTTCCACCGAGATCAGTCCGTTCGACGGAACTGAAGTAACGACAATAAGTTGGCTGCCATCTGACGTCGGGGCCATGCTTCCCGGGGCGCTCTCGCACAGTATCCTCACGCCGCAACCATTCATCCACGAAATGTCGAGGAACGAGCGGTTCCTCCCCCAGAGCACCCGCCCGCGGAGCGACGCCGCCAGGGTCGGGGCGACGCTCGATAACCCCGCGCAGACCCAGCTCATGGTGCCGGATGAAAGCATCAAGCGGCCTCTGAACTCATCCATCCAGCAGCGGCAGTTCTTCCAGGACTATGGCACTTCGATAGCGCGGCCGAAGCTCAACTCGTTCGGATTGATCAGCCCGGATCGCCATCTGTTCGACGGTGCGATCGTGCGTCCGGCGTTTCGCAGCGACCGTCCACGCATTCTCTGAACGGTTCCCCGGATGGGGGGACGGAGCGGCAGGGGCCCTTGCCCCTGCCGCTTTTTTTTGCCCGCGCCGCCAGGCACCTCGCTCTTCAAGGCACCACAAAAAAAGAGCCGGATGCACGAGGCATCCGGCTCTCCGATATGCGAGTTGGTCTCCTCGCAATCTCAAGTCCTGGATCTTAGAATAGCGACTTGATCGAACCCCAGCTCTTGCTCTGCACCGCGATCTGGCTCGGGCAAATGATCGAGGTCAGAGGATCGAGGCAGATGAGATTGTTGTCCGGCCAGCACGAAACCTGGTCGAGCCCCGTCTCATGATGCGGATAGATCGAGATATGGGCATCTGTCTGCTGATCGCACGGCACAATCGCCATGAGATGGAGTGTGCAAAGCAGGTTCCAGCCCGGGTTCCAGCCGTCCATGGGCGGCCAGTAGGTGATCGAGACGCCCGTGTCCGGGTCGCCGAGATTCAACGACCCCGCGGGCACGTCGAAACCGGTCTGAATGATGCCGGCGGGATAGCAAACCTCGAACTCGGACGCATCGATGTAGCACTGAGCGTTATTGGCAACCACATACGCATCGAACGCTACGAACGCCGTCGGGGTATAGAAATAATGACCGCCCCCGAAATCGATTCCCATCGTCGGGTTCGCCAGCACAGCAGCCGGGAGAAGAAGAACTAGCATCGCAATAAATGTAGCCCTCATGACTACTCCTTTCATCGGGACTCCTGAAGCCGAGCACATTGCCGAAAGCTACGCTGCCAAAACTGATGCAAGGTGATGAACCTTGTACCTCTAATCTCTCCTATCACCTCCTTATTCGCACCCTGAAATAGAGGATACAGCTTCCGTTTGACTATGGTGCAGAAACCCACATCGAGGTGTTTTCCTTGGTTCAGTGTATCACAGATGGCCGCGAATTTCAATCGTTTTCTTTCCCACGCTTAAAAGGGGAAAAGTCGTGACCGGACCTTTGAATTTGCCCCGCGCGACCTATCCATTCCACCAACTGTCGGAACACCTTACACTTTTTGACTTGGGGCAAAATCCCCATTCTTGATAGTGCACAACCTATTGTTAACAATAAAGTTACGTCTTGACAGATCGGGGCATGAGCATTGCATGTATGTCGTGCGGAGACACTAAATGGACGCAGAGTATAGGGAAAACCGACGCAGAGAAAGGGACTTGAAATGAAACGACTTACGTTACTGGCAGTTGCCGCCATTTTCATCATGACAATGGTCGGCTCCGCTTCGGCCGTGCCGAGGCTTCAGACCTACATCGTGGGCTCCAGCTACTACGAGAAGGTCGACCTCAATGCTGTCGGCGGCTGGAATCCAACCGCTGGCGGTCACGTCGACGTCGGCACGATCGGCGCGACCTGCTGGTTCGGCGGCGGCGGACAAAACAACTGGTGGGAAGAAGAATCGTGCGGCAATCATCATAGGGGCCACCATGATGGTCCTGGTCCCGGATGCGCCGCCCCCGAACCGGGAACCTTGAGCCTTCTCGGTCTCGGGCTCCTCGGAATGATCCCGATTCTCAAAAGGAAGAAAGACTAGAAACCTCCTTCCTTTCGATGCGTCAATCTCGAGCGGGCGCCTTCAAACGGCGCCCGCTTCTTTTTCCGCCACCTCTCTTGCTGCTTATTCTCCTTGTTTAACAGGCATAAAAGATATAGATATGGACACATCGAGGGAGGCTCCGCGTGAGCGAAACCGCAACGTCGACCACCCGCGCCGTCCGGAACAGCGCAATGCTCCCGCCCGTCACCGTCGCGGCGCTTTTCATCGCGCTCTACGGGCCGGTCATCGCGCCGCTCGTGAAGCAGTGGGTGAGCGACCCGAACTATCAGCACGGGCTCGCCGTACCGGTCGTTTCGGCGTTCCTGCTCTGGCGCAGGCGGGAAGCTCTCAGGGCGGCGGGCGGAGCTTGCGCCTCCGTCGCGGGAGCGGCAGTCATCGCCTTCGCCTCCATTCTTCTCATCGGCGGCACCGCCGCATCCGAGTCTTTTACGGCGCGCCTCTCTCTCCCGGTGATGCTCATCGGGCTCCTTTTCCTTTTCGAGGGAACGAAGTTCGTGCGGAAGGCCGCGTTTCCGCTCCTCTTTCTCTTCATGATGATTCCGCTCCCGTACATCGTGTACTACAAGGTCACCTTTCCCTTGCAGATCATGAGCGCGAAGCTGGCATCGGCTCTGCTCGGAGCGATCGGCGCCAACGTCGCGCGCCATGGAAACATTCTCTCGCTCCCCAACTACAACCTCGAGATCGCGGCCGCGTGCAGCGGGCTCAGATCCCTCATGACGATGGCGACGCTCGCGCTCATCCTGTGCGCCTTTTCGCGGCTGAGCGTCGCGAGGAAAGCGATTCTTGCGGCGTCATCGGTCCCGATCGCGATCGCGGCCAATACGATCAGGCTCGCGGTGACCGGGATCGGCGCATACGCGGTGAGCCCGGCATTCGCGGACGGCGCGCTCCATGAGATTTCGGGGCTCATAGTCTTTTTCACGGGGTTTCTCATGCTGCTCCTCGTCTGGGGCTTGTTGAGATGGAAACAATGAGACGATTGAGATTTCCCGTGGTCGTCGGCCTCTTCGCGGTCCTCATCGCGTACACGTATGCGCTGCGGTACCGGGACGCCGCCCCGCCCCGGACGCCGTCCCTCGTCTCGATCCCGGAAGAGATCGGAGGCTACACGGGCACGAGCGAGGCGGCGGACCCCGAGACGCTCAGGATCCTCGGCGCCGACGCGACCCTTTTCCGGACGTACCGGCACGGCCCGGGGCGCGCCGTATGGCTCTACATCGGGTTCTTCGGCAGGCAGCGCGAGAACTCGCAAATCCATTCCCCGAAGAACTGTTATCCCGGATCGGGATGGAACATCATCGAGGAAGGCTCGACGAACCTGGTCCTTGCGGGGTCCGGCGTCGCCGTCAAGCACCTCGTCATCTCGAATGGAGCCCAACGGCAGTATGTCGTATACTGGTTCACGGGCGCCGACGGGATCCTCACGAACGAGTTTGCGCTCAAGTGGAGCCAGATGAAGAACTCCCTCCTCGGACGACCGCAGGCGGCGGCGTTCGTGCGATTCTCAATCGACCTCACGGGGGAGGCGGAGGCCGCCGCGCGGAGCGAGCTTGTTCGCTTCGCGGAGACGCTGGCCCCTCATATCAACGAGGTCCTTCGGAACTCCGGCGCCTTCCCGGCGGGATCGCCCCATGCGCAGCGAAGCGCCGCATCATCGGAAAGGACGCCATGAACCGCATCACGCGGGTGTTCAAAATATTCGGGACAGGGATCTCGTATCTCCAATTCGGACGGCCGGCGATCCCCCTCCTCATGTACTTCGCCCTCAAGCTATGCATCATCTTCTGGTACGTGCTGAGCGGCGCGAATACCCCGGGCGGCCTCTGGCCTCTCCTCATGCGGGGCATCGATCTCGCGGCCATGGGGCACTACCCCGCGCATCTCATCCTCATGCCGGCGGTTCTCGGGAGGCTCGATATTCCGCTCGAGATACTCGTCCTCGTCGTCGCGCAGGGCGCCACGGTGCTCCTCGTGGCCGCGGCTTCGAAGCGGCAGAAGACCGGTCTTCGCGAGAGCCTCGGAAGCACGGGGCGGAGATACGGCCATCTGGTCGTCGCGGCGGCCGCGGTCTCTGCGGCGCTGTTCGCCTGGTTCCGGCTCTCCGGGGCGTTTCTCGCGAGGTTCACAGCTCTCCCGCGCGGGCTCGGGGAAGGCGCCGGCGTGCTCATCGGCCTCGCAATCGAAACCCTCTTCCTGTACACGATACCATTCATCCTCATCGAGGGGCGCACGGCGCCGGAGGCGATCCGGCGGAGCTTCGCATTCGCGCGACGGCATTTCATCGAGTCGTTTCTCCTCGTCTTCGTGCCCTTCCTGCTCACGGTGCCGACGCTCCTTCTGAGCGTCAATCCGAGCACGATCGCTCTGCGGATCTCGCCCGAGTTCCTCGTCCAGGTGCAGGTCGCGAGCGAGCTCATGCAGTTCGTCGCCACGTACCTCCTCATGGGAGGAATCACCATATACTTCACCGAGACACGGCCCGAAGAGGGGGTCCGCTGATGCCGGTTCCGGCGGTGAAAGCTCACGACCTTTCAGCCATGCGAAGGCTCGCGGGGCCGGCCGCGCGGCTGACCGGTCTCGCCGTGCTCGCGGCTCTCGCGGTCCTCGCCTCGTGCGGTTCCGAAGTCGGCAACCCGCGCTACGGCGCGGAGAAGAAGATCTTCAAGGCGAGAAAGTTGAGGGACGATCTCTACGCCGGCGGCATGAAGAGCGATTTTGTCGCCAAGGCGGCCGATGCGTACCGCGTCATCGTGGACGATTACAGCGGGGCCGCACGAACGGTCCCGGGGCTCGAAGATATCGTTATCTCCGCGCAAATGGAGCTCGGCGAGCTCGAGTATCGCGCCGGGCTTCTCCGGGAGGCGAGAGGCGATTTCGGGAAGGCGCTCGCTCTGGCCCCGAACGTCCCCGCCGCCCGCGCCAACGCCCTCTATTCGGCGGGGGTCATCTCGGAAGAGCTCGAGGAGCCGGACTCGGCATCGGCGTACTACACGCGGTTCTTCGACGGATTTCTCGGGGCCGATTCCATCTCGAACGCCGTGAGAATGAATCCGCGGTACCTCGTCACGCCGCTCAAGCTCGCCGGTCTCTCGCTCGGGCTCGGCGACCAGGCACGGGCGGACCGGTGGCTCAAGGACGCCGAACGCGTATACCTCCAGGTCATCGCTCGCGAGAAGGATCCCGGGCTCGTCAGGGAAACGCGGTACAACCTTCTCGCGACGTATCTCCAGGAGAAACGGTGGAGCGCGGGGCTCGATCTCGCGAGGGAGCTCGAGACGCTCTATCGGAACCCGCAGGATCTCTCCTCCACCCTTTACATCGAGGCCGGAATTTACCGGGACGGCCTCGGGGACCCGGCACGCGCCCTCTCTCTCTATCTCTCGGTCGCCGGTTCGTACCCGAAGGAACGCGAGGCCCCGGACGCGCTTCTCGCCGCGGCGGGAATCCACAGGAAGGCGCTTCGCCTCGACGAGGCGGCCAGGCTGTACGGCACCGTCATCGACTCGTTCAAGGATCGCGTGAGCGAGACCGTCGAGGCCCAGTGGCAGCTCGCGCATATCGACGAGCTCAAGGGAGATTTCGAGGCCGCCTCGCTCCGATACCATTCCATCTATACCGACTACCCCGAGACCCCCCAGGGATTCGAGGCGCCGCTCCGTATCGCGTCCAATTACCGGGAGCACGGATCGGCCGATGCGGCCAAATCCACGTGCGACAAGGCCCTCGAGCACTACGAAGGGCTCATGACGAACGAGCACCCCGTGGCGACGAGGATTAGGGCGGAAGAGTACTCCGTCCGCGCGCTCCTCGAGGACAAGCGCTGGAGCGAAGCGGCGAAGCGCCTTGTCGCTCTTCCCGACCAGTACCCCGACTACGCACCCTTCAGGGAGAATTACCTTCGCGCAGCTTCGATATACGAGAGTGACCTCGGTGATCGAGAGCATGCGATCGCGACGCTCGAGACGTGCTCCGCAAAGTTTCCCGGAACCAGCCTTGCCCGCGCCGCGGACAAAGAGCTCGCTCGACTCAAGAGGTGACCGCCGATGAATCTGCCGGCCGCTTTGACCCTTGCCTCCCTCGCGCTCGTTGCGGCGCTCATCGCCGTTCACCTTTTCAGAGGAGAAAACAGATCTCTCAAGAGGCTTCTCGTTCTTTCGGCACTCGTTCTCGCCGGAGCGGAAGCGTCGGTCTTCCTCATGCTCCTCGCGCGCGACCCGGGGCGCGTCCTCGTGCACTTTCACCACGCGCTCGCCCTCGCCATTTTCTTCCCCGCTCTTGCGCTTCCTTTCTTGATCGCCTTCCGACGAGAGAATGAGCGCGGGATCCTCGGCACGCGGCTGCCCTGGGGCATCGTTCTCGTCGTTGCGCTCACCCTGGCGGCGCTTCTCGTTCCCGTGCGGCTCCTCGTCACGAGGATTCATTTCTCGGCGGACGGCTCGCTGTGGGGTATGGAGTTCTCGGAACTCGGGAAGACGGTCGCCGTCTATCTGCTGCTCGCGAACATGTTCTTCCTCTACCTCTTCGAGAACACGTATCGCGCGGCGATTGTCGCCGACAGGGTGACGCTCAAGTATCCGTTTCTCGGTATTCTCGCCGCCTCCGCGATCAACTTCAGCGTGATGAGCAGGGTGCTCGCGATTTCGGCCATCGAACGCTACTTCCTTGTCGCGCACTCGTGCGGAGTCATCATTCTCTGTGGTTCCTTTCTGTACGCGTCGATCCGCTACCCCCTCTTCGGCGTCAAGGTCTACGTGAACCCGAAGCAATCCCCCTCGATCATAAGCATTTTCGTCGCGGGGCTCTACCTCCTCTCGCTCGGCGGCATCACGCTTCTCGTCCGGCTTCTCGGTCTCTCGTACGACCGATTCGTGGCGATGGTCATCGGCATCTTCGGCGTTTTTCTCCTCCTCGCCGTCCTCATCTCCGGCAAGGCGAAGAGACGGCTGCATACCTTTCTGAGCGAGAACTTCTACCTTGCCCGCTACAACTACCGGAAGGAGTGGCGCCGATACGGTGAAATCATGACCTCCGGGGCTACGATCGACGAGTTCCTCTCGAACGTGATCAGCTCGCTCTGCGACACGATGGTCGTGCGCCGCGGCATCATCTGGGCGGACGTCGATCACGGGAAGATGGGCTTTTACGGGTTCGCCGGCGAGGCTCTCGATCCGGAGCTCGTCCGGGACCTCCTGAAGCTCACGGCGCGGGAGCCGGTCATCGTTTTCAGGAAGCCGCTCGTCGAGCTCGCCCGTCCCGAGGGGAAATGGATCCACGCCGTCGCGCGTCTCGGCCAGGACGAAGAGAGCCGCGGTCTCATTCTCCTCGGAGAGAAGGACCTCGATCGCTCGTACACGGAGGAAGACGAGGACTTCCTCGCGACGATCGCCTTCCAGGCGAAGCTCGCGCTCGACAACCTTCTCATGGAGGAGCGCATCATCGAGGCGCGCCAGATGGATTCCTTCAACCGTTTCGCCTCGTTCGTCATCCACGATCTCAAGAACACCGTCGGCATGCTCTCGCTCGTCGCGGATAACGCCCGCGAAAACATCGGGAGCGCCGAGTTCCAGAAGGACGCCCTCGAAACGATCCGGCGCTCGGTCGACAAGATGCAGCGCCTCATCACGAGCCTGAACGTTCACAAGATGCCGGGCTCCCTGTCGAAGACCGAGACCGACCTCGCCCGGATCGCCGAGCGCGCCACGGAGGATCTCAAACAGGTTGCCTCGCACGCCGGCGTCGAGCTAGAATTCACCGGCGGAACGCGGACGCGCTCGTTCGTCGACCCCGCCGCGATAAACCGGGTCGTGGAGAACCTCGTTCTCAACGCCGTCGAGGCGGCGGGGCGCGGGGGCTCCGTGCGCGTGCAGGTGGAAACGATCGACGGCGAGTGGGCCCGGATCGCCGTCCAGGATTCGGGAGCGGGATTCGATCCCGATTACCTGAGAGATCATTTGTTTCATCCGTTCTACAGCACGAAGTCGAAAGGGCTCGGCGTCGGGCTCATCATGTGCAAGTATCTCGTCGAGGCCCACGGGGGGAAGATCTCGGTATCGAGCTCCCCCGGCCGGGGGGCGACGGTGAGCGTGACGCTCCCGGCGGCGCCCGCTCGCAAGGAGTGAATGATCCGTGCCGGTCAAGACACTGCTTATCGTCGATGACGAGGAAGCGATCCTCACGCAGCTCCAGTGGGCGTTCAAGGGGGATTTCACCGTCATCACGGCGCAGACCGCCGAGGACGCGATCGCCGCGGTCAGGGCGAAGAAGCCGTGCCTCATGCTGCTCGATCTGTCGCTGACGGGAGAGCCGTGGAACGTCGAGGGGCTCACCGTTCTCCAGGACGCGCTCGGCGTCAATCCGTACCTCAAGGTGATCGTTCTCACCGGCCACGACGAGCGGGAGAACGCGCTCAAGGCGATAGAGAAGGGGGCCTACGACTTCTGCTCCAAGACGACTCCGATCGAGGAGGTCCGCATGATCCTCAGGCGGGCGGCCCACCTTTCGTCCCTCGAGACGGAGATGGTCGCGCTCAGGAAAAAGGAGGGAGCCCGGCACGAGTTCGAGGGGATCGTCGCGATGTCGAGACCGATGCTCGACGTGTTCGAGACGGTGAAGCGGGTCGCCGCGACCGACGTATCGATCCTCATCACGGGAGAGAGCGGGACGGGGAAAGAGCTCATCGCGCGCGCGATCCACGCGCGAAGCCCGCGGCGCGAGGAGCCGTTTGTGCCGATTAACTGCGGCGCCATTCCGGAGAATCTCCTCGAGAGCGAGCTCTTCGGCCACGAACGCGGAAGCTTCACGGGCGCCTTCGAGACGCGAGCCGGGAAATTCGAGACCGCGGACCGGGGCACGATATTCCTCGACGAGATCGGGGAGCTCCCGCCGGCGCTGCAGGTCAAGATACTCCGCTTTCTCCAGGACCGGGTCATCGAGCGCGTCGGCGGACGCGAGCCGATCAAGCTCGACGTCCGCATCATCGCGGCGACGAACCGGGAGCTCGCGACGATGCTCGCCGAGCAGAAATTCCGGGAGGATCTCTTCTACCGGATCAACACGGTCAGCATCGAGCTGCCGCCGCTGCGCAGCCGGGAGGATGACATCCTCCTTCTCGCGACGCGATTCCTCCACCTTTACGTGTGGGTTTTCTAGCGAAAGGTCCTGTTCTTCAGCGAGCGCGCGTTTTAAGCGCTCGGACTCCCCGCCTGGCCCTGCTACGTCCTGGAGCTCTAGTTGGGGGTGTAGTGGTGTGTCATCTTGGCGACC
>JBEKAW010000032.1:0-13298 GCA_050015715.1 Candidatus Krumholzibacteriaceae bacterium | reverse complement strand
GCTCAGCCGATCCTTCGCCTGCGCCGCGAAACGCCCCTCGGGAAATCTCGAGACGATCGTCTCGAAACCGAGCGACGCGCCCTCGACGTCTCCCATCTTGTCCTTGAGCTCGCTCTCGCGGTATATCGCCTCCTCGGCGGCGCTGCCGTCCCGGTCCTCGTCCGCGATGAGCCTCCAGTAACGTATCGCCGACAGCGTATCGGCGAGGCGAGAGGCGGACAGCTCCGCGAGACGCGCGTTGAGCTTGAGCCGCTCGCCCTTGTCGGCCTCTCCCATGAGCGCGAGGTTGTAGAGCCGCGCGGATTCGAGGGGGGCGCCGGCCCGTTCGCGGGCCTCCGCTTCGAGAACGAGCGCGTCCTTGAGGAGCGGCGAAGCGGGATGAGCGCTCCGCATCGCCTCGAGCTCCTGCACGGCCTCCGCGGTCTGTCCCGATTCCATCAGAACCCGCGCCGAAAGGAGCGCGAGCTCGCCGGTCGAATCGGGCGCGGCCTTCCCGGACTTGAGAGAGTTGATGAGCGCGAGCGCCCTGTCGGCTTTCTTCGATTTGAGCGCGGCCTCGACCGCAGCCCTCGTCACCTGCGCCCTCCTGTCGGAATTGGGAAACTTCTGGAGAAACCGCTCCGCCTCGGTGAGCACGCCGTCCGCGTTTCCCTTTTTGGCCTCTATGCTGATGATCCCGAGGACCGCCTTCTCCGACAACGGATCTTCCGTGAAATCCTTTTCAACCGTGCGGAAATAGCCCTCCGCCTTCGTGTAGTCGTTCTTCGCGAGCGAACGCTCCCCGAGCTTGACGAGGGCGAGCGCCCGGACGGGCGACGTGGGATACATCGAGACGATGTCGCCGAGCACCTTGTCCGCCTCCATGTCCCGCCCGGTGTTGATGAGGGCGAGCGCGAGCGTGTAACGCGCGCGCGGCGTGAGCTGGGAATCCTTCCGGTCGTTGATGAGCCGCCGGAGCACCTTGGCGGCGCCTTCCGAATCCCCCATCGACATGAGGCAGTCCGCCGCGTCGAGGAGCGCCTGATCGATGACGGGGCAGGCGGGGTTCTCGTCCGGAATGAGGAGAAGCTCGTCCGCCCCCTCCTTGTACCGTTTGAGCGCCTTGAATATCTTTCCGCGCTGGAGCCGCGCCATGCAGGCGCGGTCATCCTTCGGATAGGTCTCGATGAACTTCTCGTACGTGGTCAGCGCCTCGTTCGCCTTGGAGGCCTGGAGATACGACTCCGCCGCGCTGAAGAGCGCCTCGGGCCGGAACACGCTCTGCGGGTACTTGTCCGTGAAGCGGAGGAACTCCTCGGCGGCCGCGACGTACATCCCGTCGTGCCGGAGCTTCTTCGCGAAGTTCAGGTCCTCGTTCTCCCCGGCGCGGACCGGGGCGAGGGCGGCCGAGAAAGCGGAACATAGGACCGCAATCGCCAGTGCTTGGTACAAGCGCCTCGTACACATGTCTACAAGAATCCTCCTTGAAGAAACTGGAGAAAGGGCA
The DNA here is from genome assembly GCA_050015715.1 of Candidatus Krumholzibacteriaceae bacterium. Lineage (GTDB taxonomy): Bacteria > Krumholzibacteriota > Krumholzibacteriia > Krumholzibacteriales > Krumholzibacteriaceae > SSS58A. Next base: position 11,812 of record JBEKAW010000032.1, on the reverse strand, counting down.
TACGGGAAAGGACATTTTAAATTAGCAAAAGGGGGGCGCGAACGCAACCCTCATAAAAAAGGGCCGGCGGGATTCGCCGGCCCTTCTGCAGCATAAGCGAACGGTAGCCATCGGGGCTACTTGTAGAGCTCCTTGATCGTACTCCACGTCGCGGGCTCGGTGCCGACGGGGCAGTAGATGCTGGCCTGGATGCAGCAGACGGTATAATCCTCGCCCATGGTCGCCGAACACTGAAATGGCGGATAGTTGGCGGGCTGGCTCGGCATTCCCGTCTCCCACACGAGCATCGCGTTCGTGATGACATACTCGAGCGTGCAGAGCGGACACTGATCGAACACACCCGTGAAATAGATGTTCGACGTCACTCCCACGATCGCGCCGTGCACGAGCGTGACGCGGCTCGAAGCGTTGAAGTACGTCAAATTTCCCGTGAGATCGTTGATGCCGTCGCTCCATGTATGGTTCTTCGTCAGCCAGAACTGTCCACCCGTATAGTTCGTCTGGTAGTTGATCCATCCGTTGCCATTCACGTCGACGTTGCGCCCGACCTCCTGGCCTCCGTTCTGATCGATCTGCATTCCCCATACTTGCCACTGGGTTCCGAGCGCCGCACCGTCCCACGAAGACGCCATGTCCGTGTTTCCGGGCCTGCCGGGTCCGAGCCCGGTGCACCATGCCTCGGAATCACGGCCCGAAAGAATCGTCCCGTTGTATGTCGTGTAGAGCCCGGGGGTGGGATGGACCGGACACGCGGCCCATCCGGGTGCCGCAACAAAGACGATAGTTGTAGCAATAAAGAGCAGTTGCAGGAGCTTCATGCTGACCCCTCCGGATTGAAAATCCCCTAGATTTGAAATACAAAAGCCGCAAGACCCTGGAGCAATATCAACTCAGTATTTCCCTCGCGCCCACCTCCTTCACCATTACTTTCAACGCGTTCCCGATGATCAGTCCACCTTGGCCGTTGTTTCGATTCCATCACTGACTTCGATATGAAGTGTACACCAATTGGGAATATTTTTCAATGAAAATCTTGAGGAATCTCATGCCCGTCGAATATGATGTAATACATTTTATGACATATGGTTATACGACAATTGGCATCGCGGCGAAATCCCGCCCATGTGGGTACTTAGCACTATTTTCGAGATTGGACCATGAATTGGAATGAATTAGAAGACTCGGGGCTGCGGCGGGACCCCGCGTTCTCTCGCCGCGCACGAGGCCGGAGCAAGGCCGCGGGAGGCGCACGAAACGCCTCCCGCGAGCCCTTTCCCTCGATCTTACCGGATGATTATCATCTTCTTCGTCGCCGAGTACCCTTGAGTCTGCATCCGGTAGAAATAGATCCCGCTCGGCACCGATGAACCGTTTCCATTTATCCCGTTCCACTCGACATGATGGCGGCCGGCATCCTGACGCTCGTCAAGGAGCGTCCGGAGGAGACGTCCCGATACGTCGAAGATCTGGATCGTCACGTGAGCCGGGCTCACCAGGTCGAACGTGAGCACGGTTGAAGGATTGAACGGATTTGGGAAGTTCTGCATGAGAGCCGTGGCCTTCGGAACGAACGGCGCGTCGTACTCCTCGCCGGAAGTGATCTCGCACCGCGCGTTGTCGACATCCCTCAGGTCGATCAGCTTGATGCGTACGACGGTATTGTCATCCCCCTGCTTCGAGATCCTCAGGCGCGCGAGCTCGCCGGAGTCCTTGAACGGCGTTTCGACGCCGAGCTCGGCCATGGAGATATCGGTCGCCCCGTTCCTGGATATGACCCCGAAGAGCACATCCGAACGACCCGCGATACGCGAGCCGCGCTCCACGCGCGTGAGATCCCCTCCCGAAACCTCGACCACGAGGTGAATGCCCTTGAGAGTCGCGGCCTGATTCTTGAGCACGATCGAATACGAGTTATCGGCGCCCGGCACGATCTCGAACGCGACGAGATGCGCGAGATCCTCGAGCGCCGTCCCGCTCTTCGCGGCGAGAAGCTCGAGACCTTCGGGGAGCACGCTTCCGTAGTTCATCGCGAGCAGCATGAGATCCTCGAAATCGATCACGCCGTCCGGCATCGGCACGCCGAACCGCGATCCGTTCTCGCTCGGCCCGAAATCGCAGAGGGCGTTCCATCCCGGCCCTCCCGTGGAGGTGCCGAACACATTCGAGAAGGGCACGGCGTCGTCGAAGTCAACGGATCCATTCGCCACGATGTCGCCGAGCCAGTAGTTCGTCGCCCTGCGCTCCACCGCCGGCGAGGCTGCCGAGTAGTTGCCGGCCGCGTCGAACGAGAAGATCGTATAGTAGTAGATGTTGCGAGGCATCGTTCCGGGATCGCCGGCGTCATCGAACGACTCCGCCGTGCCGGAGTAGACCAGGGTTCCTTCGGTTCTCCCGCCCGGGTAGCCGATCGGCGTGCCTCCATAGACAGGATATGCCCCGTCCCCCCACGGGCTGCGCCGGATCATGACGCCCGCGAAGTCCGTCGCCGAAGGGTTCGTCCAGCTCAGGTGGCATTTGCCGTTTCCCGGCGTGACCGCGAAGGCGGAGGGCGGCGGGGGCGCCTGCGTATTGACCGTGAAGGAGAACGGCGTCGTCTGGTAGCCGCTCGGGCGGCCCACTCCGTCGACCGCCTGCACGTGCCAGTAGTACGTGTTGTCGGCCAGATGCTCTCCGTCCGGGACGGTGTAGGTTTCCGCGCCTATGCCTGGAATCGTCCTGACGCCGCTCGTGAAACCGGCGTCGAGGGCGTACTCGAGCGTGTAGGCGCCTCCCGGGCCCGCCGTGGCGCTCCACGTGAAGGTCGGCGTGTTGTCGTTCGTGACGGCGAGATTCGGCGGCGCGGTCAGCGCGGGAACTGCGGGCGGGGCCGCGGGCGCGATGTTGAAGTACCGCACGTCGGAGGCGGTCAGGTGCTTGCCGTCCGACGCCGTGACGCTCCAGTAATAGCGTCCCTCCGCGAGACTCTTCGCGTGGCTCGCAGCGATCTCCGCGGGTGAAAGCGCCCGGTTCGTGATCCTCACCTCGTCAATCGTCCCGTTGAAGGCCTCGGGTACATTGCCGAGCGACCTGCTCCCGATCTGCACAGGCCAGCTATTCGGTGTGAGATTCGCCGGGCCCGCCATCGTCTGCGTCTGGCCGTTCAGGTAGAACGTCAACGTCCCGGCCGAATGAACCACCGCCGCGTAGTTCCACTGCCCCACTGTCGGAACGAGATTCGAGCGGTACTCCGTGACTCCATCATAGAATGCGAGCACTTCGCCCGTGGCGCTGATGGACATCTGGTAGTCGCAGCTCGCCCCGGCGTCCCGCTTGGCGACAATGAGGTGATAATAGGTGAGCGCCGCCGGCTTGATCCACGCCTCGAGCGTCAGGTCTCCCGTTATATCGAGGCTCGATGCGGCGTTCACGAGAACGTAGTTGTTAGACAGGGGATCGGTCGACCCGTTGAAGCTCAGAGCGGAGCCAAACCGCCCCGTCGTCCACGTCGGCCCCCTCATGAGGGTGCCGACGTTGCCGTTCGCCGTGGCGTCCCCGGTCGTCGTCCCCGAGTTCTCGTTGAAATGCCACAGGGCGACCGTGGCCGGGACCTCGACCGCGAGCTCCTGCTCCGAGCCCTGCCAGACGTACGTCACATCGGACGGATCGGAGACGTTCGACGCCTGATAGAGCAGGGTCGACGGATTCTGCGTCTGATCCCCGTAGAACGACACCGTCATCGAGCTGCCGTCGGGGTCGTGCACGCGGGCCGCGAGCTCCACCTGCTTGTCCGCCGTGACGTATCCCTGCGCCGGATGCTCGAGCGTTATTTCGGGCGGCGTGACGTCGCCGAGCATGTCGAAGTACCTGATCGCCGACGCGGCCGTGTTGTTTTTCTCGTCGCTCGCCACAACCTTCCAGTAATAGCGACCCTCCGAGAGCTCCGAGGAATAGTTCGCCGCAATCTCCTGCTGCGTCAGCGTGCGGCTCGTTATCCGGACCTCGTCGATCGTGGCGTTGAGGGCCTCGAGCCCGTTGTTGTTCATGCCGATCCTCAGGGGCAGATCGTTCGTCACCAGCGAATACGGGCACGAGTAGAGCGCGTCCTGCACTCCGTCGATGTAGATCCGCACTTCATTCGCCGCGTCGTTGTACGTTGCGGCCACGTAGTACCATTGCCCGGCGGAAACGGTCATGTTGGACGAATACCCGTCGTGCCAGCCCCCGGCTTCACCCGTGCTGTTGAATCCGAAGTTGAATTTGTTGTCGGCCGATTTGCTCAGATGATAGTTCGACTGGTTCAGTGTCGTGTTCACCTTCCCCACGATGACACGCCAGTCCGTTTGAATCGACTCGAACCTCATCCACGCCTCGATCGTGACGGCGCCGGTGATGTCGAGGCTCGAGGCATCCGGCATCTCGACGTAATCGCTGGTGCCGTTGAAGCGCAGCGCGTAGCCGAACTTCCCCGCCGTCCAGGCCGCCCCGTATATCGTCCCGTTATTGTGGTTGGCCGTCGCGTCCAACGCCGTGGTCCCCGTGTTCTCGTCGAAATGCCACAGCCCCGCCGTGTAGAGCGGATCCACGGTGAACTGCCGCGGCGCCTGTCCCCAGACGTAGGTCAGGGTCGAAGGATCGACGACGCCCGATTGCTGATACAGGAGCGTCGTGGGATCGGAGGTCTGGCCGCCGTAGAACGACACGGACATGCTGCTCCCCTCCGGGTCGTGAACGGTCGCGCCCAGCGTGGCTGATTTCCCGGGGATCTGCGCCGCATCGTTGGGCTCTGTGAGCGTGATCACGGGCGGCGTGACGTCCGGTGTCACGGCGAAGGAGCGCACGGCGGAGCTCGCCGTGCTCTGGCCGTCGTTCGCCGTCACCTTCCAGTAGTGAACGCCTTCGGAGAGCTCGGAAGAGTAGCCGGCCGCGATCTCAGCGGGTGCGAGGGCGCGTCGCGTGATCCGCACCTCGTCGATGAGCCCGCCAAAGGCCTCTGGAACGCTTCCGGCGACCGTTCTGCTCCCCATCTGCAAGGGCTGATCGTTCGCCGTCAGGCTCGCGGGGCCCGACATCGTTGCGCTCGCACCGTTCAGATAGAAGGTGAGCGTCGCGCCGGACCGTACGATCGCCATATAGTTCCACTGCCCCACGACGGGAACCAGATACGAATGGTATTCGCTCGAGCCGCCCGCGTAGAACGAGAGCCCCTTGCTGTTGTCCTTGACGTACATCTGATAGTTGCATGTGCCGCCGCCGTCCCGCTTCGTCAGGACCGTCTGATTGAGGGGCAGAGCGTTCGGCTTGATCCACGCCTCGAGCGTCAGGTTTCCCGTCACATCGAGGCTGTCCTTGTCGCTCACCTGAACGTAGTCATTGACGCCGTCGAAGCTCAGACCCGCGCCGAACTTCCCCGTCGTCCATACGGCCCCGGAGATCGTCCCCGTGTTGCCGTTCACAGTCGCATCAGCCGTCGTCCCCCCGGAGTTCTCGTTGAAATGCCACAGAGCGGCGGTGCCCGGGACCTGGACGCTCAGCTCCTGAGGCGGGTGCCCCCACACGTAGGCAAGCGTCGAGGGATCGGTAACGCCCGATTGCTGGTAGAGGAGCGTCGTCGGATTCGAATTGCCGTCGCCGTAGAACCGCACCGTCATGGCACTTCCCTCGGGATCGTGCACCGTCGCGCTGAGCTCCACCGATTTTGCCAGCGTGCTCCAGGCGTCATCCGGATGGTTCAGCGTGATCTGGGGAGGCATGTTTCCGAGTATGTCGAAATGCCGGGTACCGGATACGGCCTCGTTCGTCCCGTCGTCGGCCGTGACCTTCCAGTAGTACGTGCCCGCCTCGAGGTCTTGGCGGTAGTCGTCGGCAATCTCCCCGGGCGCCAAAGCGCGGTTCGTGACGCGGACCTCGTCAATGAGCCCGTTAAAGGCCTCCGACGTGCCGCCGACCGACCTGCAGCCGATCTGGAGAGGTTCGGTGTTCACAGCCAGGCTCGGCGGTCCCTCCATTTGGGCCGTCTGACCGTTCAGGTAAAATGTGAGCGTCGTGCCCGAGCGGACGATGGCGACGTAGTTCCATTGATTCAGCGTGGGAACGAGACCGGCCTCCTGATACTCCGGCGCGCCCCCCGCGTAGAACGAGAGACCATCGTTATCGCTGTTGATGTACATCTGGTAGTTGCAGGTTCCATTCTCGTCTCGTTTTGTCATAATCACGTGGTCGAGCTTGTTGAGCACTCTGGGATAGATCCAGGCCTCGAGGGTCAGATCGCCCGTCATGTCGAGGCTCGTCGCAGGAGCGACCTGAACGTAGGCGTTCGTCCCGTTGAAATCCAGCCCGGAGCCGAACCTGCCCATCGTCCACGTCGCCCCGGAGATGGTCCCTGTGTTGACGTTCGGGCTCGCGTCAGCCGTCGTCGTGCCGGAGCCCTCGTTGAAGTGCCAAAGAGCGGCCGTATTGTCGCCTGCGCTCATCTCCTGGGGCAGCCTGCTCCACGCATACGTCACATCGGATGGAGAGGTGACGTTCGTGGCCTCATAGAGGAGCGTCGCGGGATTGGAGCTCTGGCCTCCAAAGAACCGGACGGTCATCCTGTGACCCTCGGGGTCATCCACAGTCGCGCTCAAGTCGACCGGTGTGCTCGTAACCGTGTAGCCGTCGGCAGGATGGTTGAGCGTGATCGTCGGCGGCGTGGTGTCGGGGGTGGGATCGTTGACGGTGAAGTGCCTCGTCTCGGAAACGCTCTCGCTCCCCCCATCGCTCGCCGTGACCTTCCATGCGTAATCTCCCACGGTCAACCGGTTGCCCACAGCCACGTTATACGCATTCGATATTTCCTGGGCCGTCCGGGCCCTGTTGGATATCCTCACCTCGTCGAGGCTCCCGAGGTAGTAGCCGCCAACGCCGGGAAGGTCGGGCTGAGCCGAGCCGATGAAGAGATCGCTCCGCGGCGTATCGCTCGGGTCGATTGTCCCCGGGGTATCATCCTCGCGATCCAACACCCCATCTATGTATATCCGGTGATACTGCCCGTCGAAGGTCACCGCGATGTAGTGCCATTCGGATAGAGGCACCGTACCGTTCGAGTTGCCCTCGGGCGCCATGCCAATAGGCTGCCCATCGATGCTTATGGGAAACTCGATCTCGTTGCCGACCTGGTCTCCCCTCGTCTGCATCGCGAGACCGTAGATCACATACCGCGGCCCGGGCCATTCCCCCTGCCCTAATGGCTTGCTCAGCATCTTGCTCCACGCCCTGTTGTCCTCGCGGTACGTCCACAGCTCGATCGTGATCGCGGAGGTCGGATTCAGAATGTCCGAGTCAGGCACGCGGACGTATTGATCCTGCCCGTTGAAGTGCAGGGCCGAGCCGAACCTGCCGGTCACCCACGTCGCGCCGTTCACGAGCGTCCCGTTGTTATGGTTCGGCGACGCGTCGTAGACGGTGTTCCCCGTGCCTTCGTCGAAATGCCACAGGGCGATCGTATTTGCGTCGACGTTCAGCGGGTGGGCGCTCCAGGTGTGTGAAACGGTCGTGCCGCTCGGCACATTCTGCTTTTCCTCGAGCAGCGTGGAGGCGGCGCCCGCATCACCATAGAACCTCATGGTGAGCGGATTTCCGCCGGGAGAGGACACCGAGGCGCTCAGGGTCACTTGCCCGTTCGTAGTCGTCGTGTTGTTCCCGGGCGCATTGAGAATGATCTCCGGCGCGTCGGCGGCGAGCGTCGAGTAGCTGATCCCCATCGGCGTGTCGCCATCCGGCTCGCAGACGAACATGCTGAAGCCGTAGTTACCTGTCGTGTTCTTGATCTTCACGAGGAGCCGGTTCACGCCCGCCTGCAGCGTGATGGGAACATCCTGCTGAACGAGCGACCAGCTGCCTGTGTTCCCGTTCGTGTAGACGGCATTGCCGTTGAGCCATATCTTGATCCCGTCGTCGGCGCCGAAGCGGAGCCGCGCCGCGGTTTCAGTCTTCGCGACGATCCGGGTGAATGCGTACGTGACGCAGTAAGTGGGCGCTCCGTAATTCGCCGCGAGGTCCATATAGTCGTCGATACCGGAGAATTTCGTCCAGGTGTAAGCCCCTGTCACGTCCCCTTCGACCGGGGACGCTTCTTCTTCCGCAGTTCCCAGATAGTTCTCATCGATATCGGTGCCGCTGTGCGGACCGTTGACGAGCCAGGTACGGTTGCCGCGGCCCTGATAGAATCCGGGGCCGCGCGAGGGCTTTTTGAAGTTCCACCGTATGTCATCGAGGGACGGACCGTTGACGGTGATATAGTTGAGATTGTTGATCCCGAAGCCCTTGTTGTGGCAGTAGTGGAGATAGTCGATGTCCCACGGGTTGAACCCCATCGAATAGGCGGACGCCGCGTCAACGGCCACGGGATCGGTGCTCGCGAGGATGACGTTTCTCTTGATCGCGTTGCCGCCCTGCGGACCTTCGCCTTCCGTCCCCCAGATGCCCTCGACGATGCCGAGATCCGCGGGATGATACGAGACGAGATCGGAGATCGTCCGCTCGATCGCGTTGGCCGCGCCGCCGGCCGTGTAATGGGGGATCCCCATGTGGTTCCAGTACGCCCCGGGAGCGGTGTAGACGCTCGCCGGAGATATCCCCACGTAGAGCTTGTTGACGAGGGTCACCCTCGCGAGCGCGTGCGTCTTCATCGGGGCTATGCCGATGATCTTGTCGCAGTGGAGAATGCAATCGGGAATCGTATACGAGGGCTGGGAGATTCCGCCGCCGGGCACGGGGACATCCGCCGTGTAGGGCGGATAATCGAGATCGATGTAGTCGACCTTTATCGACGGCGTCGCGGCGGCGAACTCGGCGATCATGTCCGCATACGACAGGTTGCCGTAGTCGGCCCAACGATAGGTCCAGCCGTCGTACGTCTGATCGGCAGGCGTCCCCGGCATGCCGAGCTTCTTCCACGCCTTTCCCTCAGCCACGGTGATGCGGCTCGCCCGGCCCTGATCGATGAGCTGCTGGATGACGCTTCTCACGACCCGCAGGTCCGTCTCGGTCCCGATGTGCTGCCAGCCCCACTCCTGCTGGATAGGGCCGGGAACCTGCAGTATGTTGACCTTGATAACGACCCAGTCGCCCGGCTGGATGACGGCGTCGAGCCCGCCGGCACGCTGGACCGCGAGGCGGGTCATCGCATCCACCTCGGCGATGCTCAGGGTCGCATCGAGCTGCTCCGGCGCGGACAAACCGGCATCCGTGGACTGGCATACGCCGACCACGGAGTTCTGCGCGGGCGGTGATTCGGTCTCCCTGTCAACCAAAAGGGGATTGACCGATCTGTCCTGCTTCTGCGCGATGGTGTTCGAAATGTCCAGAAGCACGAGAACAGACACTCCGAGCAGCACGACAATCCACAGCAACCGGCTCTTTCTCTGAAAGCTCATTTCTCGCCCCTCCGTCTCGGCGGCCCGAACCGCCCCATATGTCCCGAGGCCACAACCTTTCTTGCTTTTGACGCACTCATCTATCAGCTCAAGCTGTACAAAAGTCCGAACGCGGTCGCGCCGACGAGCGTGATCCCGAGGTACAGGAAGAACACCTTCCTCGTAACCGCAGCCTTCAGCGCGACGATGGTCGAGAGCTTGGTCGCCGGCCCGCTGATGAAGAAGGCCAGCACCGCCCCCTTATCGAGCCCGAGATCCTGGAGCGATTTCATGACCGGGATCGTGCCGCCGCCGCATGCATACAGCGGCACGCCGGCGGCGACCGCGGTCAGCACCGAGAACGTCCGGTTCGCTCCGAGAGACCTCGCGATCCAGCCGACGGGAATGAGATTCTTCGCGAGCGCCGCGACGAATATGCCGAGGAGAAAATATTTTCCGGCCCACCGGCCGAGATGATAGACCTCGCGGCCGAATTCCGCCGGGTACGCCCGTCCCGCCCGCCGCGGCCGCGCCCCCGCGAGCGCGAGGGGACCGGTGCCCCCGGCCGAGAGGAAATCGCCCAGCTTGTCGCGCGCGAGAAGCGCAAACGCCGCCCAGCCGGCCGCGACGCCGAGCACGAGCGCGGCCGCGACCCTCGCGAGCGCCATCTTGTAGCCGAACGCCCCCGCCGTGAGGAAAAACAGAACCGGATTCATGAGCGGCGACGACACGAGGAAGGCGAACAGCACCGGGATCGGCACGCCGACTCCGAACAGCGCCGCGACGAGCGGGATGGCGACGTACGTCGGCATCGGAGAGATGATGCCGGCGACGGCGGCGCCGACGATGGATACCCGGGAGGATTTCTGGAAGAAGGCCGCCACCGCGTCGCGGCTCCAGAAGAGCGAGATGACAGCGCTGACCAGTATTCCGGCGACAAAGAAGTACCAGAGCTGGCCGACGAGATCGACCGTCGTCGCGAGCACACGGTGCGTATAGGTCCCCTCGAGGTAGTACCCCGCCTTCGATACCACGGACCAGATGCTATTGATAATGCCGCTCATCGGTCACCCGCCTCGACGGATTCATCCCCTTTACGTCAGGCTCGACCGGTCCCCTACCTCATGAGAATCAGCTTTCGGAAGAACGTTTCCCGCCCGGTCTCGGCGACCGCGAAATAGATCCCCGAGGAGACCGGATGCCCGCGATCGTTCTTTCCGTCCCAGTACAGCTCGTTCCTTCCGGCCGCCATCTTCCCGTCGTGGAGCGATCTGATCTTGTTGCCGTCAGGCGTGTATATCGACACGCGGACGGCCGATTCGGAAGTCCCCGCCGAAGCCGAGGGAAGATACAGGAGCAGCCGGGTCGAGGGATTGAACGGATTCGGATAATTGAAAAGCCCGCCGCCGCGGGGCATCGCCGGCTCATCCCCCGTCGGAGTGCAGACGCTGATATCGACGTACGGGCCGATTATCGGGGAAAGCTCGTTCCTCATGATGTCCCACAGCCGCACCCTCGTGAAGGAAACGCGGCATTTCCCGATCTTCTTCGCCTTGAAGACGAATTTCACGAGCTCTCCCGGCGTCAGGAAGTACGTCCGGTACCCGAGGCAGCAGTCGACGGCCGTCACGGTGTCGGGCGACACATGCTGCCACCTGAAGAAGGTCGGATACCCCGATAGCCCGAACAAGCTCCCTTCGAACGCGGTCGTGCATTCGGCGTACGCCGTGTCGTACTTCACGTAGACCTCCATGCAGCTCAGGGAATCGACCGCGTCGTCGACGAAGACCTGGAGCGTGCAGAGAGAGCCCGGTTTCACGCACTTCGCGAGCGACCCGAAGCTCACCGTGGGATTGCTCAGGGCGGGGGGATTCGCCGCCGCCGCCGCGGAGATGCACAGCACGAGCGCGGCGACAGCCGCGAGCGCCGCAGGGAACCGGAATGCCGAATCGAGCATCATGGGTAGTCGTTTCATCGCGCTCCATTCCTTTGAAGTGTTAACGCACCAGTATCATCTTCCTGGTCGCTTCGTACCCGGAAGCCCTCATACGATAGAAGTAGATCCCGCTCGGCACGGCGGATCCCCGCGCGTCCTGCCCGTTCCAGACGACGCGATGACGGCCCGCCTCGACGCGAGCGTTCACGAGCGTCACGACGAGACGCCCGGTCACGTCGAAGATCTGGATCGTCACATGCCCCGCGCTCGCAAGGTCGAAGGCGAGCTCGGTCGCGGGGTTGAACGGGTTCGGATAGTTCTGCAACAGGGCCGAGGCCTTCGGGATGAACGGCGTTTCGTACTGAGCGATCGCGATGACCTCGAACTTGTCGTTCCGGAGGTCTCTCAGATCGAGCTCGGTGACGGTCACGACCGGCGCGCGGTCAGTCGTCCGCCTGACGGAGAGCCGCGCGATCTCGCCCGACGCCGCGAGCGGCGCATCGGC
>JBEKAW010000031.1:0-13476 GCA_050015715.1 Candidatus Krumholzibacteriaceae bacterium | reverse complement strand
CGGACGATAATCCACGATTTTCAAAACACGGGGCCGACGGGGAACGTCATGGCCCTTGGGGCGTTTATCCTGCTCTGCGCGGCGGTCTACTTCGCCGCGCTCGACAGGAAAGGCGGCGCGAGCGGCGAGAGGTGACGCGTGAGGTGCGATCTTGAGCCGATCCGCGGCGCCCGCCGGTTCAGCGTTCTATTCCGGATCAGCGTGCAATTACGATCTTGTTCGTGACGCTCTTTCCGCCCGCTTTGAGCCTGCAGAAATAGACTCCCGAGGCGCAGGCCGTTCCATCTCCGTTTCGTCCGTCCCACCCGATCTGGTGATAGCCGATCCCCATCGTTCCTTCGACGAGCCTCGCCACGCGCTTTCCAGCGACGTCGTAGATATCGAGAGTTGCCGGTCCCTTCTCGGGCAGATAGAAACGGATGACGGTCGATGGATTGAATGGATTCGGCACGTTCTGGTAGAGCGTCATGGGAAGGCGCGGAGTCGTCACGCGGCCGGTCTCGAAGAGAATCGCCGTCCCGTCCCCCGCCTTCGAGTACTCGACTCGATAGATATACGTCGAGCCGGGGAGACATGTCTCATCGGTGAAGCTGAAGCTGAGCCCTTGCCCCTCGACTCGTTTGCCCCCGAGCCTTTCGAATGTCCCTCCGGGAACCGCCGCCCGAAGGACCACGAACGACAGGTTCTCGTCGCTCGTGGAGAGCGTCCAGCTGACACGGACCGATCTCCCCTCGGCCTCCGCTGAATAGCTCTGGAGCAGCGTCGCGACGAAATCCCCCGGGCCGGTGACGCGCTGGGCATATATGAGTGGATTCGGGCAACGCAAGTCGGACCACGAGACGATGGCACCGCCGGTTCCATCGGAAACCATTCGGCCGTGCCATTGAGTGCCTTCCACCGCGGAGACCGCGACGCCGCCCGACGGCCATCGCAGAAGGCCCGCGGCATTCACGCGCTGTGCGTAGACGTCAAGCTCCGTGCCGTCCCGATACTCGGACCACTCGGCGACCTCACCCCCGGCGCCGTCGGGAACGACGCTGAGCTCAACCGAAGTCCCGCCGTATGGGCGATTCACGACAAGAGCCGTGGTCCATTCGGCGGCCCCGACCGGATTCACGTGCCGCGCGAAAATGTTCCAGTTACCCAGATTCCCGGAATCGACCCATGTGACGATCGCCCCCGCCTCGCCGTCAGAGACAATTTGAAAGTCCCCCTGAGCCGCTCCCGCCGCAACGAGCGCGGTACCGTTCGTGTTCCATTGCGCTGCGCCTGAAGGGTCGAGTCGCTGCCCGTAGAAATCGGCGTTGCCGCTCCGGTAATCCACCCATGCGATGGTGATCGCCGTGCCCGTCTCGTCGACTGCGATCAGCGGGGCGCTCCGATCTCCCTGCGCAGTGCAGATCGGGCTCCCGTTCGTCTGCCACTGCGCGACTCCGGCTGCGTTCAGCCGCTGCGCGTAGATAGCGCTTCCTCCGTTGCGTCCATCCTGCCAAGCGATGTACGCTCCGCCGCCGCCGTCCGGGGACATCGCTATGCCGGTCTGATAGCCCGGTGCCGTGCAGACGGCGACGCCGCTTGCCCCCCAGCGCATCGCGCCGGAGGCGTCCACGCGCTGAGCGTAGACGTCGAAATCATACGAACCGCCCCGTCCAAGCCAGCTGATGATCGCCCCACCCGAGCCGTCACTCACGATGGATGGGGTAACCGACGCAGGGGCGCTGATCCCGCGGATGGGGACGCCGTCCGCCGCCCAGCGAATGGCTCCCGAGGCATCGACACGCTGAGCGTAGATGGCCGGCTCCGCGTTAATATCGGACACCTGGCTACGCCCGTCGTACCATGCGACGACCGCGCCTCCCGAGCCGTCGGAGATGACCGCGGGCAGAAGTTGCCCGCCGGGCGCCGAGCAGATGGAAAGACCCGCCGAGGACCACCGGACATTCCCCGACGCATCCACACGCTGGGCGTAAATATCAGTATTCTGATAGTCTGGCCCGGCGTTCCGGTAGTCCGTCCATGCAGCGATCGCGCCTCCCGCTTCATCCGCCGCGATTTGCGCGTAATTCTGGCCGCTCGCCTGTGGGCCGATGACCGCCCCGCCGTTCGCCCATTCAAGCTCTCCCGAGCCGCTGATTCGCTGGGCGAAGAGCGGCCCCCAAAAATACCCTTGGTGTGTGACTATCGCCCCACCGGCACCATCGGAGACGAGTCCCGGCGACTGTTCCTGCGTTTCTGTGGAGACGACCACACCCTCTGGTATCCATTGAATGGCGCCCGAAGCGTTCGCATGCTGGGCATAGATATCATAGCCTCCGCCGCGAGTATCCCTCCAGACCACGATGGCGCCGCCCGCGCCATCCGACGTGATAAGGGGTGCGTCCTGGTTCCCCTCCTCCATGCAGAAGGCGATGCCCTCGGCGGGCCACAGAAGAGCTCCCGACGGATCCACGCGCTGCCCACAGATACGGGCGTTGGGAAAGGGAGGGCGAAGATCCCACCATATGACAATCGCCCCACCGGCGCCGTCGGAGACCATCTGGGGACGCTCCTGATCGGAAGGCGCCGTGCACAGAGGAACCCCATCGACCGGCCATTGGACCGTGCCCGAGGCATCGATCCGCCGCGCATAGACCTTGAGCCAATTGCGCGCATCGCACCACGCGACGATGGCGCCTTCGGCGCCGTCGGAGACGATCTGGGGATAGCGGAACGCGGGGGTGGAACACACCGCGACGCCGTCTGCCGCCCACTGAACGGCTCCCGAGGGGTCCAGCTTCTGGGCATAGACACTCGATGAGTCCGTTCCTCCTGCGCGGAAGTCCTGCCAGGCGACGAGCAGCGCGCCGGAACCGGTGCGGCCAAGCTGGGCGAAGGACTGCTCTCCCGTGGCCGAGCAGACGGCGACCCCGTTTGTCGTCCAGCGAGCGGCCCCCGAGCCGTCCACTCGCTGCGCGTAGATATCGCTGCTGCCGGCGCGCCCATCGAGCCAGACGATATACGCTCCCCCGGCCCCGTCAGGCGTCATGAGCACAGTCGACTGATCACCCGCCGCAGTGCATACGGCGATGCCGTTCTCCGCCCACTGCGGCGTCCCCGAGGCGTCCAACCGCTGGGCGAAAATGTCGAGCCCCGCCCCCCGATTGTCCTGCCATGCGATGATCGCCCCACCCGAACCGTCGCTCGCGACCGCGGGAGAAGAGCCGGTCCCCACGACGATCCCGGCCGACGGCCACAGGGGCGCGCCCGACGCGTCGGTTCGATGGGCGATAACGTGCGTGGTGCCGAGATAGCATGCATCGTACGCGACGATGAGCCCGGAGAACCCGTCAGGAGCTGCCTGCGCAATTCCCATGGAATTCCACTGGGGCGCGAGCGGCACTCCATTCTGGATCCAGCCCGCATGAGAAACCGATGCGCACAGACACGAAAGGAGCAGAAATACAGTCGAAGTCTGGAGCGCTGCTTTCATTGCAAGCCTCCTTCGGATCCTTGTATCGGCGATAGTCGCTGATTTTACGGTTGGCGTATGTTCCCTTGTCCCGATTGAAATATCGCGCCTCGGACCTTGCACGGGCAAG
The DNA here is from genome assembly GCA_050015715.1 of Candidatus Krumholzibacteriaceae bacterium. Lineage (GTDB taxonomy): Bacteria > Krumholzibacteriota > Krumholzibacteriia > Krumholzibacteriales > Krumholzibacteriaceae > SSS58A. Next base: position 9,898 of record JBEKAW010000031.1, on the reverse strand, counting down.
ATAAATCCCCGCGCCGGCGCCGACCCGCCGCGAGGCGCTGGCCAAGAGCCGAGAATTGTTGTATCGTTAGCGAAAAGAAAGGCGCATATGCCACACTACCACGAGCCGGTCTACCGCCCTCCGAGCGAAGCGGCCTCTCTCATCTTCCAGGTGACGGAGGGCTGCTCGCATAACGACTGCCTCTTCTGCTACATGTACCGCGGGAAGCGATTTCGCGTGAAGCCGTGGGAGGAGGTCGAGAAGGAGATCGACGAGGCGGCGGCGCTCGTGCCGCACGTTCGTCGGGTCTTCCTCGCCGACGGCGACGCTTTCGTGCTGCCCGTGAAGGCGCTCGGGCGCATCCTCGAGCACCTCTACCGGTCGTTCCCTGATCTCCAGCGCGTCACGGCGTATGCGACGCCGGGGAATCTCCTCAAGAAATCTGTCGCCGAGATGCGGCTTCTCGCCGAGAAGGGGCTCAAGATTCTCTACTACGGGGTCGAGACGGGGGACCCGGAGCTCCTCGTCAAGATTCACAAGGGGGCCACACCCGAAGAGATGGTCGAGGGCTGCCGCCGCGCGACTGAGGCGGGGCTCAAGCTTTCGATCACGGTCATTCTCGGGATCGGGGGCAAGAAGCTCAGCGTGCGGCACGCGCGGAACACGGCTAAGGTCCTGAACCAGATTCAGCCGCGATACGTTTCGGCCCTCACGCTCATGCTCGGACCCTGTGAGAGCGAATACCGGGCCGCGATGGGAAGCGATTTTGAGTTCACCTCCCCCCTCGAGGACGTGGCCGAGCTCCGCGAGCTCGTCGCCGGCCTCGAGACGGACAAGTGCATCTTCCGCAGCAACCACGCCTCCAACTACTTGGCGCTTGCGGGAACGCTCCTCGGAGACAAGGAGCGGCTCCTCGAGGAGATAGACGCCGCCCTCAAGAACCCCGACATCTGTCTCAGGGACGAATGGATGCGGGGGCTCTAGGAAGGCTTCTCTCCCGCCGGCCATCATTCCCGTTGTCATTCTCTCGATTTCTGATTATCTTGCGGTTGTAAGGCTCGCGGCGGGACAAAACGAAATGAAGCCCACAAAACAGATGATGAGATCCTGGGTTTGCGCCCTGCTGGCGAGCCTCGTCGGGGTTTCGATATTCTCCATCCACGGGTGCGGGAAAAATGAAACCACAGGGCCGAGGTTGAATCCGAGCGGGATTCTCGTCAAGGTCTCGAGCTGCAAACAGTTCGACGGCCTCGCCGCGGGAGCCGCCGCTCCGGACCGGGATTGCGTTGAGTACAGCTACACGCAGTCCGGTGTGCTGATTCTCACCCACGTGAACGCCGCCTTCAATTGCTGCCCCGGAGAGATCTCTGCGGATGCCCAGATCAGGGGAGACACCATCACGATCGTCGAACATGAAAGCGCCCGGGCATGCCATTGCACGTGTCTCTACGATCTCGAGTATCGCATCCCCGAGATGCCCCGCCAAACCTACACGATCAAGATCAAGGAACCGTACATTGACGAGGGGGACGATCCGATCGAATTCACGATTGATCTGAAAACGTTTTTCGCCGGCAGCTTCAGCGCCGGAAGAGATCATTACCCCTGGAACGTGAGCGGCGGGTCAACGAACCCCCTCTCATACCTCATGAGCTACCAGGGATGCTTTCAAGGAGGCTATCCACCGTCGTTCGATTCCCCTCCCTGCGACCTGGACTGCGTCGAATATCGAGGAATCGGAGGAAGAACGCTTGTCCTTGATCGTTTCAACGCGGCCTTCAATCTCTGCGCCGGGCGAGTCGGAGCCGACATCACGCTCTCCAATGACACGATTGCGATTGTCGAGCAGGAAACATCGGTGCCGTGCGATCAGCAGTGCCGCTTCGATCTGCGATACGAGATACGGAACCTCGGGCCGCGGCAATACACGGTGACGATTGCCGAACCGCACGTCCACCCCCCGGAGGAACAGATAGTATTCAGTGTCGACCTCGCGGACGCCCCTCTGAGTTTCAGCGGCGTTTGCCGGGACGGCGGCGCATGGTACTACCCGAGCAACATCAATGAGGACAGTGTCGCGATCAACAAGATGAAGCAATCGATCCTGTATTACGTTTCCTGGTTCGATGATTGCGGCGACGGAGGACAATGTCGCTTCGCAGGGCTTGGAATCAACCCGTGCGGCGGGCCGCGGGAATACCTCGTCTATTCGACCGTGGGACGAGGCGATCTCGAAATGGACCTCGAGGGCTTTCGGCGGGACATCTGCCGGTACAACGAGAACGACTTCGGATTCAATCACCGGTATCACCTCACCTCGCCGTGCGTAACTCCCCGGGTGCCGAGTCCCGGATGCCTTGACGGGGCATGCACCGATCTGGATGGACATTAGAGATCCTCTCGTCGCTCCGATACCTGCAAATCAAATTGTGCGTTATGCCGCATTCACCCCGGTCGATCACGCCGTTTTCTGTGGACAGAAGGCGCCGAATCTAATATCAGTTAGGATATTGTCGCACGATGCTGTTTTGTCTCCATCACCGGGATAACAAGAATCTGGGAGGTCCACGTGGCTATCATCCTCGACGGCACCGGGCTCACCATCGACAAGCTCGTCCGGATCGCGCGAGGCGGCGAGAAGGCGGAGATAGCCCCCGCGGCGATCGAGCGCATGAAAACGTGCCGCGCCATGCTCGAGAAGAAGATCAGGGCGCACGAGATCATGTACGGCGTGAACACCGGGATCGGCGAGTTCTCCGAGGTCGTCCTCAACGACGACCAGATCAAGGACTTCCAGAAATATCTCATATACAATCACGCGGCGGGCATCGGCGACCCCGCTCCCGTCGAGTACGTGCGCGGCGCGATGGCCGCCCGCATCAACGTCCTTTCGAAGGGGCGCTCCGGCAACCGCCCGGAGATCGCGCTCACCTACATTGAAATGCTGAACAAGGGAGTCACACCCTTCGTCTGCCAGAAGGGCTCCGTCGGCGCGTCGGGGGACCTCGCCCCGATGTCCCAGATCGCGCTCCTCCTCCTCGGCGAGGGCAAGGCCTACTACAGGGGCGAGCTCCTCGACGGCGCGGAGGCGATGAAGCGGGCGAACATCCCCGTTCCGGGACTCGAGGCGCGCGACGGCCTCGCCGCGATCAACGGCTCGAACCTTCTCACCGCGATGAGCGCAATCATGCTCTTCGACACGAACCGGTGGCTCAAGCAGGCCGAGATCGCCGCCGCGATGAGCCTCGAGGCCCTGATCGCGAACATGAAACCCTATACACCCCTCCTCCACGAGGCGCGGGGCTTCGCGGGCGCCGTCCGCTCGGCGAAGGCGATCGAGAAGCTCATCGCCGGCGGAGACGTCGTCGAGGGAAAGGCCAAGACGAAGGTCCAGGACGCCTACTCGATGCGCTCGACGCCGCAGGTCATCGGCGCCGCGCACGACGCGGTCGCCTGGGCCCGCTCGCAGGTCGAGATCGAGCTGAACGGCGTCGGCGACAACCCCGTCTTCTTCGCCGAGAAGAACCTCTCCCTCTCCGGCGCGAACTTCCAGGGCACTCCCGTGAGCCTCCCGATGGATATGATCGGCGTCGCGGTCACGATGGTCAGCGTCATGTCGGAGCGCCGCATGAACCGGCTCAACAACCCCGCCCTGAGCGTGGGGCTCCCCGCATTTCTCACGAAGGGCGCGGGCATGTTCTCGGGGCTCATGCTCAGCCAGTACACGGCCGACATGCAGATCGTCGAACAGCGCATCCTCTCGGCGCCCGCCTCGATCCAGTCGATTCCCGCCGCCGCGGACCAGGAGGATTTCGTCTCGATGGGGATGAACACGGCGATCAAGAACTTCCAGATCCTCGACAACGCCTGCGGCGTCCTCGGGATCGAGCTCATGGCGGCGGCGCAGGCGCTCGACTTCAGGGAGTACAGGCTCGGCCGCGGCACGGCGAAGGCAAAAGAGGTCGTCCGCCGCCACGTCGAGTTCCTCGACATCGACCGGCCCCTCTACCCGGATCACACCCGCATGAAGGAGCTCGTCAAGTCGTGCGAGATCCTCGAAGAGGTCGAAAAAGAGGTCGGGAGCCTGGGCTGAGGATGGTGCCGGCGCACCCCTCCGGAGAATCGCCGCGCGATTCGCGCGCTACTGGAGAAGTTCCTTTCGCACCCGATACACGACGACGTCGCTCTCGCGCACGATGGGCTCGAGAAAATCGGGCGGGCTCAGCGCGTTAAGCAATTCGAGCGGCCGGTTTTCGAGAAAGAACTTCCCGATGATGACGAAATCCGCGCCCTTCGCTCTGACGCTCGCCCCGAGAGAGGCGATATACGCGGCCGGATGATCGATCTCGGAGGAAGTCGCATCCGACAGCTCGACGTATCGATATCCGACGTATCGTTGCATGAAGGGAAACGTACCCAGTACGGTTATCCTGTCCCCGTACCGCTGCTCGACGAGCCGGGCCGCTTCGAGCTCCCGAACCGGCTGCGCTTTGACGTAAGCATCGACATGAATCACGCTGCTCGTGAGCAGGGCCGCCGCAAAGAGAGCAATTGCGGGAATCGACCGGGCGATCCGAAGCCTCCCGGCGCGAAACGATCCCGCGAACGGCCCGGACAGCATGGCGGCCCCCGCCCAGAGGTACCCCAGCGGCAGGACCGGCAGCATTAACCGCGGCCCGGAGTAGAAGAACATGCAGTTGAGCCCGACGAAGAAGACCGCGAGCGAGGCGACGACGATCTTTCTCCGGTCGATCTCGAACCACGCCGCATAGAAACCCGTCAATGCGGCGGCCGCGAAAAGCCCGCCGGCGAGAGCGCCCCCGCCGAGGTCCGTAAGCGTACTGTAGAAGAACTTCACGAGCTCGCGGAAAGATGAGACGGTGAATTTCGCGGGCGAGCTCAGTATGATCGAGAGCACGCCCTCGGAATGAGCGTTGCGAAAATAGCTCCAGTCATAATCGCCGTGGACTTTGAGCGCGAGGTTCCTCCAGCTCTCGCTGTACCACGGTCTCCCGAAAACGCGCTCGGTGAGAATGAAATGCGGCGTCAAAGCAAGAGCGGCGACCGCCGCGAACAACAACAGCGCGAGCGCCCGGCGGCGTATCGGGACCCCCGCGACCGAGAATCCGCACGCGATAACTACGGCCGGGAGCAAGAAGAGCGCGTTGTATCTCGTGAAGAGCGCGAGCGCAAACGAGGCGGCCAGAAACGCCATGTCCCGATACCGAAGCCCCGAGCTTACCCGGATGCAGAAAAAGAGCATTGTCATGGCGAGCGCCGCGAACGTCATATCGGTCGCCGCTTCCATACCCATTATTACGACGTTGCAGTTGACGAGAAGAGCGATGAGCGCGAAGAAGCCGACTCCCCTGCCGAAGCACCTCCTCCCCACGAGATACGTCATGAGAGCGAGGAGCCCCGCCGCAAGGGAGGAGACGATCCGCGCGCCGGTGAACGCATTCCTCGCGACCGCTCCGACGAGCGCCGAGAGGACCGGATAGAAGAGAGGGTGGTAGGGATCGCGGGGAATCTGACCGGCCATGATCTCCCGGGCCTTGTCGGCGTATCCATCCATCTCGGCCGAATTCGGTGTTTCGATGAAATGGATCTTCCATCCCGCGAAGAGGAGCGCGAGCACATACCCGGCGATGAGAATCAGGGCAATTCTGTCGAGCCTCGAATGCGTCTCATCCGGGCGCATAGCCATTCCTCCAAGCCATGGGGTGGCGGCCAACGGCTCGATTCTAGGACGCAACTGGTTCCATGTAAAGGAAGTTACAGGCCCCGGGACAACGCCAGCCCGTTTTTTTTGAAACTTATCGTCCGCTTGAGCGGTATTATCACTTATAGTGCGGCAGGGAGCCCGGCATTCTGCCCGAATCCGTTCCCTTTTCTTCTCGGAAAGGAGTTACCGATGGGTACGAGGGGGATTATCGTTTCTATGCTTCTCCTGCTCCTCGCCGCCGGCACGCTGCAGGCGGCCCCCGAGGGGCGCCTCATGCGCTACCCGGACATCAACGGGGATAAAGTCGTATTCACCTATGGAGGCGATCTCTGGATCGTGTCGTCCGGCGGAGGCATGGCGAGCCGCCTCACGACGCACCCGGGCTATGAGGCCCTGGCGAAGTTCTCGCCCGACGGAAAGCAGATCGCGTTCACGGGGTCCTACGACGGCAATGCCGACGTGTTCATCATGCCGGCCGAGGGCGGGGAGCCGAAAAGGCTTACCTTCGATCCGGCCCAAGACATCGTCGTCGGTTGGTACCCGACGGGCGAGAAGGTGCTCTTCCGCTCGAACATGTTGAGCAAGACGAATCCGGGCCCCCGCTACAACCGCCTCTTCCTCATCGACGCCAAGGGCGGCTTCCCCGAGGTGCTTCCGCTCTTCGAGGGCGGGCTCACCTCGTACTCCCCCGACGGAAAAAGAATCGCCTACAACCGGATGGAGACCGAGAGCAGAACGTGGAAGCGCTACGAGGGCGGCATGCAACAGGACATCTGGCTCTACGATTTCGAGAAGAACACGTCGGAGCGGCTCACCGACTATCCGGGCTTCGACGGCTTCCCGATGTGGTACAAGAACTCGATCTACTTCATCTCCGACCGCGACCACACGATGAATATCTACTGCCTCGATCTCGCGACGAAAAAGGTCCGCAAGGTCACGAACCACGACGAGTTCGACGTGAAATGGCCGAGCCTGGGCGGCGACGCGATCGTCTACGAGAACGGCGGCTGGCTCTACGTGCTCGACCTCAAGACCGAGAAGACGAAGAAGATCGACGTCGAGATCCCGAGCGACCTCGTTCTCAGGCGGCCCGCTTTCAAAAAGGTCGGCTCAGCGATCGGCGACTTCGCGATATCGCGCACCGGCAAGCGCGCGGTCGTCGAGGCCCGCGGCGACATCTTCACGATCCCCGCGGAGAAGGGCGAGTGGCGCAACATCACGAACACGCAGGGCATCCGGGAACGCGCCCCCGCGTGGTCTCCCGACGGCAAGTGGATCGCGTATTGCTCGGACAAGACGGGCGAGTACGAGATCTACCTGCGGGATCCCGAGGGCAAGAACGAAGAGGTGCAGATCACGAAGAGCTACAAGGGCTGGCCGTGGCGCCTCCTCTGGTCCCCCGACAGCAAGAAAATCGCCTTCGCCGACCAGACCTGGACGCTCTACTACGTCGACATCGACAAGAAGGACATCAAGAAGGTCGACAAGAACGATAACGGCGACATCAACGATTACTCCTGGTCTCCCGACAGCAAGTGGCTCGCCTACGCGAAGGTGGGGGAAAACAACTTCGGTTCGCTCTATCTATACGCGCTCGACGGGGACAAGATCAACCGCGTCACGAGCGGCTTCTACGACGACTACAATCCCGTCTTCGATCCCGACGGAAAGTACCTCTACTTCAACTCGAACAGGAGCTGGTACCCGCAGTTCAGCCGTTTCGAGGACAATTTCACCTACGTCCTCGCCTCGGACATCTGCGTGGCCACGCTCCAGGACACCACCGCCTCCCCCCTCGCTCCCGAGAGCGACGAGGAGGAGGTCGTGAAGCCGGAGGAGAAGAAGGCCGACAGCGCCGCCGCGAAAGACGAGAAGAAGGACGAACAGAAGGCGGACAAGAAGAAGGACGGCAAGAAGAAAGACCACGAGAAGAAGGACGAAAAGGCCGACAAGGCCAAAGAAGACAAGAGCGCCGCGGCCAAGGTGACGAAGATCGATCTCGAGGGTCTCGAGAACCGTATCGTGGCGCTTCCCGTCGGGCCCGGCAACTACTTCGGAATGACCGCGGCCTCGGGCAGCATCTTCTACGTCAAGATTCCGGAGCTCCCGGTCCTCGGCGACGACGATAGCGGGGCAGGCGCCTCCCAGGCGACGCTCATGACCTTCGATATGAAGAAGCGCGAGGCGAAAGAGGTCCTGAGCGGCATCGACGGCTACGATCTCTCCGCGGACGGCAAGAAGATCCTCTACCACGCGCAGCAGAGCTTCGGAATCGTCGACGCTGCGGCCGGGAAGAAGGTCGGCGACGGCAAGATCGAGACCGGCGGGCTCGAGATCAAGGTCGATCCCGAAGCCGAATGGGCCCAGGAGTACAACGAGGCGTGGCGTCTCGAGCGCGATTTCTTCTACGATCCGAACATGCACGGCGTCGATTGGGCCGCGATGAAGGAGCGCTACGCGCCGCTTCTCAAGTCCGTGGCGCACCGCGAGGACCTGAACTACATCATCGGCGAGCTCATTTCCGAGCTCAACACCTCGCACACGTACATCGGCGGCGGGGACCAGCCCCCATACAGCCGCATCACGGTCGGCATGCTCGGATGCGACTACGAGCTCAACCAGGGCGCGGGCCGCTACAAGATCTCGAAGATCTTCACGGGGCGCAACTGGGACAAGAAGTGCACGGCCCCGCTCGCGCAGCCGGGCATCGGCGTCAAGGAAGGGGATTACCTCATCGCGGTGAACGGCGTCGAGCTCAAATACCCCGCCTCCCCGTACGCCCTCTTCGAGAACACGGCCGGCAAGCAGGTCGTGATCAAGGTCGCGAAAGACCCGTCCGGCAAGGACGCGAAGGACTATACCGTCGAGCCGGTCGGAAGCGAGTACTGGCTCCGCTACAACGACTGGGTCGAGAGCAACCGCAAGAAGGTCTCGGACGCGACGGGCGGCAAGGTCGGCTACATCCACGTGCCCGACACGTCGATCAACGGCTTCAACGAGTTCATCCGGGCCTTCTACCCGCAGTTCAACAAGGAAGGCCTCATCATCGACGCCCGCTACAACAGCGGCGGCAACATTCCCAATCCCATGATCGAGCGCCTCTCGCGCCAGGTCCTGAATCTCTGGGGACGCCGGGAAGGCAAGAGCTGGGTGACGCCAGGGACGGCGCCCCGAGGCCGCATGGTGTGCCTCATCAACGGCTACGCGGGCTCCGGCGGGGACGCGTTCCCGTACTACTTCCGCGAGGAAGGCTGCGGCCCTCTCATCGGAACGACGACATGGGGCGGTCTCGTGGGATTCAGCCGCGGCATCACGCTCATGGACGGCGGCTTCATCTCGATGCCCGATTTCGGCTTCTACAACCTCAAGGGTCAATGGGACGTCGAGCGGCAAGGCGTGAAGCCCGACATCGAGGTCGACAACCTGCCCGAAGAGGCCGCGAAGGGACGCGACCAGCAGCTCGAGAAAGGGATCGAGGTCGTGTTGGAGAAGATAAAGGAGAATCCGGTGAAGCTCCCGGATAGGCCGCCATACCCGATAAAGAAGTAACGGCTTTTTTTCGATCGCAGCGGGGCGCGGGATGCGCCCCGCACTCGACTCGCCCGCGGCAAAAGGCCCCTCCCGAACGGAGGGGCCTTTCCTTTTGACCTTACAATAACGCCGGAATTCTATTATAATTATAACAAAATGCAATCGAGTTGATCCTGCCGCGCCGGGAATCAAGGAGGGCATCGTGAAGACCATCCGATTTGTGCTCGTTGCTTCTCTGTCGCTTACCGTTCTCGCCGGCTCGCTCCAGGCGGACAGCGGGAAGCTCAACACGTCGCTGAAGTTCCTGCAGAACGCGCGCGAGACCGGGTTTGCCCGGACAAAGGCCGATCAGCCCGGGCTCGCCGAGGCGCTCTCCGACAACGTCATGGTCACCTTGAAATTCGATCACGTTCTCTCGCTCGAGGAGATCGCGGCCCTCGAGCAGGGCGGCGCGAGCTTCTTCCGGATCGACGGGGCGGTCGCCCACACGGGGCCGTTCTACGCGGCCCGCGTTCCATGGGACTCGATCGACGGGCTCGCCTCGCGCAGCGACGTTCTGAAGCTCGACGCGGCGTGGAAGCCCTGCGTGTACCCGTGTCTCAACGTGAGCGCCCACGACATTCAGGCCGACTCCGCGTGGAAACACCTCGACCCCCTCGG
>JBEKAW010000030.1:0-13512 GCA_050015715.1 Candidatus Krumholzibacteriaceae bacterium | reverse complement strand
TTCGTGCCGCTCGTTCACGAAGCCCGTGATGACGTAGCCGGGAGGAATGTACCGGCCGTCCCGAGGGTTGTACTCGTGAACCAACGCATAGCCGACCTCCCCGGGAAGAGTCGCCGAATGGTTCACCGGATTGCTCGGTACCCCGGTATAGGGATTTTCGAGCGCATGGACGCGAGGCAAGAGATCGACGACGGTTTTGCCGAGCGATGTCTTGTCCGTGTCAACGTCCAGGGGGTATCTTCCCCCGCTCTGCGCCGCGAACGCCTCGACCGCCTGCTTCAATACGAGGCAATTTTCGCGGAGCGGCATCTCTTCCGGTGAATCGATGTTCGTGAGCTCGACGAACGCGGCGCCTTGCACCGATCCTCCGATCTCGTATCCGACGCCCCATCCGTTGCTCTGGATCGGTTGATACGCGACTCCAGGCGGGCAGAGCATCGAGCCCGGATAGAGACCGCCATGAGCATCCGCATACTCTTCAACCGCGAGCTGCATCGTCCGGCATTCCGATGCAACAATGGCCTGGTCGCGCGAATACCCGAGATTCGTGAGCGTGATAATGACCGAGCTTGCGCCGTAACCGGTTATGATGTAGCCGACCCTGACGCCGCGCTGCGAGATCACAACGTATCCGATCTCGCCGGGCGAACCCGCGTTCCGGCTCACCGGCTGCTGGTCGAGCCCCGTGAATGGGTTCACGATTGATGGCTCCAAATGCAAGGTGCCCGGCCATCCATCGCTCAGGTTATCGCACGGATACAAGTGGTTGTACGAATCGTAGATCTCCTCGACCTTCTGCCGGACGAGGAAACAGTTCGCGATGACCTTCGCCTCTTCAGGCGAGCCGAGGTTCGAGAGGGTCGCCAGGAGCGCGGTCGCGCCGAAACCGGTGACGACGTAGCCGACGTTCCATCCGTCCTGGGCCACGGGAACGTAGCCGATCTCACCCGGGCTGCCGGCGGCGCCATTCACCGGAGCTGCTCTTCTCTTCGTGAACGGGTTCTCCAGGCCCCCCACGGGCAGGAGCTCGAGCACCGTATGCCCCGCGCGCGACGTATCCACACCGACGTTTGCCGGATAGATACCGCCGTTTTCCGAGGCGAACCGCTCGACCGCGGTCTTCAAAGTATCGCAGTTCGCGACGACGATAGATGCATTGGGCGTCCCCGGACCGTGTTTCGGTATATTCACAGGGCTCTCGTCCCTGCTGCACGCGCAGAGGGTCGAAAGCGCTATCAATAGCAGAATCATTACGTTCTTCATGTGATAACCTCCAGATTGTCATTGGAGAGGTCCCTGGCATTGAATATACCAGCATGAAGCGTGCCGCCGCCCCCCCCCTCCGGAGAGATGCATAACGTATTGTTATATTTAGAATTACGTGGTTTAGAATGCCTGCGCGGGGATCACTGCGGACTTGCTGTTCGAGTGCAGGTTGGATGCGGCAGAAAATGAATGAGGCACCCCGCTTTTGGCGGAGCGCCTCATTCTGGGGGTTATCGGGGTCTCTGCTGCTCCTGGACCACCCCGAACCTTTGGGCTACTTTATCGCGACCGCTACTCTCTTCTTACCGTCCATCTTGTACACGACGGTGACCTTCGCGTCCTTCGTGATGTCGGCGAGCTTGGCTTCCTTGCCAGCCACCATGATCTTCGCTGCGGGGTCGAGCGTAAAGGTCTTCTCGGTGTCCTTCACCTTCACGATGATCGTGTTGGCGACGGCATCGACGGATACAACCGTACCCGTGGCTTTTCTTATTTTCGGAGCTGCGGGCTTCGCGGCTTCCGCCTTGGCGGGAACAGCCGGCTTGGCCATCGGGGCAGCGGTGTTCGGCGTCGCTGCGGGCGGCGTCGTCTGCGCGGGCGGAGTCGTCTTGCTTACTGCCGGAGCCTTCTCCGGGGGATTCGTCTGCGCAATGACCATGCTCGCGAACGCCAGAGCGATCGCGATGCTGAGAACGAGAACTAGTGCCTTCTTCATACCGGACCTCCTTCTGGAGTGTGTCTGCCTACCGAAACTCTAACCCCCTGCACAGAGAGACATAACATAACGAGTGCCAAGAAGCCCGGTTCTCACAAACCATATTGTATTTGATTATTTAATAGTATGTTGCAGCGAAACAAGAGGGCCGACCGCGGCTGGAGCGACCCGGTTTCAGGAGAGTCTCTAACCCAAATCGTATACGGCTCTACACCAAAACGTCAATTTCCTCTCAGCCCGAACTTCTCCGCGCGGTACTGAAAAGTGCGATACGTCATCCCGAGCCTCTTCGCGGCATCGGCCATCACGCCGTCGGCCTGACGGAGGGCCTCGAGGAGGATGCCGCGCTCCCATTCGTCGAAGGTCGTTCCCTCCGGGGGCAGCTTCGCCGGCGTCTCGGCGAGCGGCCCTTTGCCTTCCCGCAGCTCGAGCGGGAGGTCGTCGACCGTGATCGTGTCATTCGACGAGAGCACCGCTATCCGCTGCATCACCGCCTCGAGCTCGCGCACGTTGCCGGGCCAGTCATAGCGCGTGAGAAGCGCGATCGCATCCCTGTCCACGGTCTTCCGGCGCCCCGACCTTGCGATGAAGTGCTCCACGAGCACCGGGATCTCCTCCTTTCGCTCCCGGAGAGGCGGTATGAGAATGGGGATGATATTGAGACGGTAATAGAGATCTTCCCGGAACGCCTTGTTCCGAATCTCCTCCTCGAGATTCTTGTTCGTCGCGGCGATGACGCGGACGTCCACCTGGATGCTCCTCGTCGAGCCGAGCCTCCGTATCTCCCGCTCCTGCAGCACGCGAAGAAGCTTGGCCTGGGTGCTGAGGGGCATGTCGGCCACCTCGTCGAGAAAGAGGGTGCTTCCGGAGGCGGCCTCGACGATCCCGATCTTCCGGCTCTGGGCGCCGGAAAAGGCTCCCTTCTCGTAGCCGAAGAGCTCCGATTCGAGGAGCGTCTCGGGAAACGCCGCGCAGTTGATGCTCTGCATCGGCTTCGTGCCACGCGGGCTCTGATAGTGAATCATCTGCGCGATGCGTTCCTTACCCGTCCCGGACTCCCCCCTGATCATCACGGTCGCGTCGCTCGCCGCCACCTTCGTGACCATTTCGAGAACGTGCCGCATCGCGGGGGACTCCGCGATGAGCCCGCCGCTCGCCTTCCGGGCGAGCTCCTGCTTCAGCTGCTGGCCCTCGAGACGCAGCGACCGCTTCTCCGCGGCACGCTGAACGACGAGGAGGAGCTCGTCGCGCTCGATCGGCTTCGTGAGGTAATGGTACGCGCCGAGGCGCATCGCCTTGACCGCCGTATCGACCGAGCCGTATGCCGTGATCACGATGATCTCGGGCGGCGAGGGGCGTCTGGACGCCTCTTCGACGATCTCGAGCCCGCCTCTGCCCGGCATCTTGAGATCGGTCAGCACGACCGCGGGGTCGCTCTCTTCGATCACACGCAGGGCCTCGGGCACGCTCGCCGCCTCGAACAGCTCGTGCCCTTCCGCCTTGAGGATCTTCGAGAGAATGCCGCGCTGGCCGGCCTCATCATCGACGATCAACACTCTTGCCATCGCTCAGAGCCTCCACCGGCAGCGTGATTTCGAAACAGGCGCCTCCCCCGGGGGTGTTGTAGGCGCGGATCCTGCCTCCGTGCTCCTCGATCGCCCGCCTCACGAGAGCGAGCCCGAGGCCCGTGCCGCCCGGACGCTTCGTAAAATACGGTTCGAAGATATTGGTGAGATCCTCCGGCGGGATGCCGCGGCCGTTGTCGGTCACCGATATCACCGTCTCCTTCGAATCGGTCGAACGCTCCACGCCGATCACGATTCGCCCGTTCGGGGGAACGGCCTGTATCGCGTTCAAGAGGAGATTCAGGATCACGAGCCTCATCTGCTCCTTGTCGGCGGAGAGCTCGAGCTCGGTGCAGCCCGAGCATTCGAGCGATACCTCCTTCGAGAGGAGCTGAATCTTCAGGGCGCGCTCGACCTCCCCGAAGAGCTCCATGAAGGCGAAACGCGTGCGCTTGATCTTCGAGGGGCGCCCGATATTGAGAAAGTCGGTCACCATCTGGTTGAGCTGCCGGACTTCCGTCTTGAGGGACTGGATCAGCTCCTGAAACGCCTTACGCCGCTCGTCCCCCTCCGGCTGGAACTGTCCGCCGAGATGGTCCGCGGTGAGATTGATCAGGTTGAGCGGGTTGCGGATCTCGTGAGCGAGGTTCGACGTCATCTCGACGAGCATGGCGCGCCGCTCGAGTATCCTGAGCTTGCTCTCGAGCTCCTGCTGCTCGGCGAGCTTCCGGATCATTTCGTTGAAGGACTCCGTCAGCTTTCCCATCTCGTCCCGCTGGCCGGGGGGAAGATGGACGGTCAGATCGCCGGAGGCCGCCTGATCGGCCGCGGCGACGAGGCGGCGCAGCGGGCGATTCATCCGGCCGATCACGATGAACACCGCCGCGAAAGCGAAGAGCATCGCTCCCGCCGCGATGAGAAGGTTCTTGAGATACCATTGCCGCAGGAGGTAATGGTAATCCTCCACCTCGAGGTACGCCTCGACCATGCCGACCACCTGGTCCCCCCTGAACAGGGGAACCCTGATGTCGTAATGCACCTTGTGGGGGACGTGCTTCTTGCTTCCGACCTGCTCGCGGACCACGATCTCCTGGCCGGAAAGGGCGTGATGCTGACCGACCTCTTTCGGGTTGCTGCTCGCGACGATCTCCTCGGTGCTCCCGACGACGGAGATTTCCCGAATGGCCTTGTTCTGCTGGGCGACTCCGATGAACCGCTCGAGCGCCGCGCGGTCGGCCCCATGCTCGGCCGACAGCTTCTGGGTCGAGAAGCGCACGGTATTGACGATGTTCATGAGATCCGTCTCCACGTAATCGACGAGCTCGTGCTCCGTCTTCATGCCGATCGCGAGCACGAGCCCGACGACGGCGATGAAGAACGCGGTGAAGAGGAGAAGCAGTCTCAGTTCAAACCGTATCATGCGAAGTCTCCGTTCGACTCACGCGCTCTCGGTTCTCTCGAAGAAATAGGCTCCGAGAAAGACCATGATCAGCGAGAAACCGGCCATGGCGGCGGCGTCCACGCCGACCGGGAACGTGGAAACGTTGATCAGGGAGCCCCTCAGGCCGTCGATCCCGAAGGTCAGGGGATCGGCGTATGAGAGGATACGGACATATATGGGGAGATTGCCGAGCGGGTAGAGGGCGCCCGACAGAAAGAACAGCGGAAAGACGATGAAGTTCATGACGATGCTGAAGCCCTGCATGTCTTTCATCTTGGAAGCGAAGATGAGCCCGAGGCCGATGAAGGTGAATCCGATGAGCAGCATGAAGACGAGCGCGAGAAGAAAGGATCCGGCGCCCGCCACCCGGAACCCCATGAAGAGCGAGAGAACGAGGAGGATCATGCTCTGGATAAGGGCCGTCGTGATGCCCCCGGCGATCCTCCCGAGGACGAGCGAGAACCTGCTCACCGGAGCGACGAGGATCTCCTTGAGAAATCCGAACTCCCGGTCCCAGAGAACGGAGAGCCCCTGCATCGTCGAGGAGAAAAGGAGCGTCATGCCGATGATGCCGGGCACGAGAAAATGGATGTAGTTCGTCCCGCCCGAAACCCCGGGCACGGCCATCCGGTTGAATCCCAATCCGAGGAACGCCATGAAAAAGAGCGGCATCGCGAGCGAGCCGAAGACGCGCGACTTGGCCCTCGTGTACCGCTTCATCTCGCGCAGCCACATGACGTAGATCGCCGTCCAGTTGATCATCGCCGCCTCCCCATCCCGCGCCCCGGTATTCTCGCGCGATTGCGCTCGTCGGCGCCCGCCTCCTGCTCGCGGATGGTGCGGCCCGTGAAATGGAGAAAAACGTCCTCGAGGCTCGGCCTCCGCAGCTGCACGCTCGCGACGGTGACGCCGCGTCTCTGCGCCATCATGACGAGCTCGGGTATGCGCCGCTCTCCCTTCTCCATGGTGAGGTTCAGGGTACCGTCATGGCGGTCGTGGGTCTTGATCCACGGAGCGGCCTTGATCTCGGGGAGCAGCGGCTCCGGATCCCCCTCCACCTCGAGGCAAACCACGTCGCCGCCGAGCAGGTCCTTCAGGCGCGACGGGGTATCGAGCGCCACGAACACCCCGCGATCCATGATCGCGATCCGCTCGCAGAGATAGTCCGCCTCCTCCATGTAGTGGGTGGTCAGGATGATCGTCACGCGGCGCTCCTTGTTCAGCCGCTTGATGTAGTCCCAGATGTTGCGCCTCGTCTGGGCGTCGAGGCCGAGCGTCGGCTCGTCGAGGAAGAGAACCTTCGGCTGCTGGATGAGCCCACGCGCGATCTCGAGCCTCCGCTTCATGCCCCCCGAATAGTGCTCCACGAGGACCCGCGCCTTGTCCGCGAGCTCGACGAGCGCGAGGACCTCGTCGATCCTCCGCCTCCGCTCGATCTTGTCGATCCCGTACATCATCGCGTGGAATTCGAGGTTCTCCCGGCCGGTGAGCTTGATATCGAGCGCGGGCTCCTGGAAGACGATGCCGATGCTCTTGCGCACGCTGTCGCGGCTCCGCGAAACGTCGAAGCCCGCCACGAACGCGTTCCCCGAAGTGGGCCGCAGCAGGGTCGAGAGCATGTTTATCGTCGTCGTCTTCCCGGCGCCGTTCGGGCCGAGGAGCCCGAAGAGCTCCCCCTCTCCAACGGAAAAGGAGACGCGATCGACGGCCGTCAGGCCGTTGAACTGCTTGGTGAGGTTTTCGACGACGATGGCATCCATGGCCGCGCCTCAGGCGCTCTTCTTCAGAAGGCTGTGCCAGTACCCGTACGCGAAGTAGACCCCGAGCCCCGCCGCGAGATAGAGGCCGAATCGGATCCATGTGACCGCGGGGAGGCCCAACATCAAATATACGCACATGGCGATCCCGAGCAAAGGGATGACCGGCACCCACGGGGTCCTGAACGCCCGCGGGCGGTCGGGGTCGGTCCGGCGCAGGATGATGACCCCCGCGCAGACGAGGACGAACGCGAAGAGCGTTCCGATGTTCGTGAGCTCCACCATCTCGTTGATGTTCGTTACGGCGGCTATCGCACCGACAAGGACGCCTGTCCAGATGGTCGTCACGTGCGGCGTGTGATACTTCGGATGAACCCGGGCGAAGTATTTCGGGAGAAGCCCGTCCCGCGACATCGCGAAGAATATCCGCGGCTGGCCGAGCTGGAACACAAGGAGCACGGCCGTCATCGAGATGACGGCGCCGAGCGAGACGATTCCCGCCGCCCAGTTGAGCCCGATGCTCGAGAAGGCGGCGGCGAGGGGATTGGCGACGCCGAGCTTCTGCCACGGCTCGATGCCGGTGAGGACCACCGCCGTCGCCACGTAGATGACCGTGCAGATCCCGAGCGAGGCGATGATGCCGATCGGCATGTCGCGTCCCGGATTGCGGCACTCCTCGGCGGCGGTGGAAACGGCGTCGAAACCGATGAAGGCGAAGAATATGAGACTCGCGCCGATCCACACCCCCGTGAAGCCGTTCGGCATGAACGGCTGCCAGTTCGCGGGCTTCACGTACCGCGCCCCCACGATGATGAAGAAGGCGAGAATGACGATCTTGAGCGCGACCATGACGTTGTTGAACCGCGCCGATTCCTTGACGCCGAGAACGAGGATCCACGTGACGAAGGCGACGACGCCCCCCGCCAGCAGATTGAAGACAATGTGAAATCCCGCTACCATGGGGGCCGTCTTCCACGCCTCGAGCGCCAGGGCGAGACCCGGAGGCGCCGTTCCTCCCCCGGCGAGCGCGGCCTGCGCCGCCTGGTGGGCGCTGCGGTAGTCCACCGAGAGCCACGCGGGAATCTGGACGCCGAGCCCCGCGAAGAGCTGGTGAAAGTAGGCCGACCACCCGATCGCGACGGCGACGTTCCCGATGCCGTACTCGAGAATCAGATCCCAGCCGACGATCCACGCGATCATCTCGCCGAGCGTCGCGTACGAGTAGGTGTAGGCGCTTCCGGCGATCGGCACGAGCGCCGCGAACTCCGCGTAGCAGAAGGCGCAGAAGGCGCACGCGACCGCCGTTATGACGAACGAGAGGGAAACCGCCGGTCCCGCGCCGTGATGGCTCGCCCCACCCGCGGCGGCCGTTCCGATCACGGCGAATATTCCGGCGCCGATCACGGCCCCGATGCCGAGGGAGACGAGATCCAGTGGCCCGAGGGAGCGCTTCAGGTGAATGGCGCTCGAGCTGTCCGCGTCTTCCCGTATCCTGTCGAGGTTCTTGCGCCGAATGAGCTGGTTTGTCTTCATAAATGCTTGCCGATGAACAAAAAAGCGTAGGAAGTCTACCCGTTGCGCGCGGCGCTTTCAAGCATTTTCACGCCGGCCCCCCCTTGGCGGGGCACCCATATGTCTTGACTCGGAGCCCCTTCGTGGGCCACAATGGGCGGCTGAAGGCGCATATCCCCTTATTCCAGAGGTCCAAGCCCATGAAGGGAACATTAGCTCTCCTGTGGATACTCGTCGCCGGCCTCGCACCCGGCGCCAGCGCCGGCTCCGCGCTCGTCGCGAGGATGGATGGAATCATCGGACCCTCCTCCGCGAGGTACATGGTGCATGCAATAGAGCGCGCGGAAGCCCGGAAAGCCGAGTGCGTCGTCTTCGAGCTGGACACGCCCGGCGGTCTCGATGAATCCATGAGAACGATCGTCAAGGCGATCATGTCCTCGACCGTGCCGGTCGTCGTGTACGTCGCTCCCTCGGGGTCGCGGGCCGCCTCGGCGGGAGTTTTCATAACGGTCGCCTCTCACATCGCCGCCATGGCGCCCGGGACCAACATCGGCGCGGCCCACCCCGTCTCCATCGGCGTGCCCGGCAAGATGGACTCGGTGATGGCGGGCAAGGTGGTCAACGACGCCGCGGCATACATCCGCGCCATCGCCGCGAAGCACGGCCGGAACGCAGCGTGGGCGGAGAAGGCGGTCAGGGAGAGCGTCTCGATCCCGGAGACCGAGGCCCTGAAGCTCCACGTGATCGATCTCATCGCCCCTTCGACGGAGGCGCTCCTCGAGGCGATCGACGGCCGCACCGTGACGACCGCCGCCGGCTCCGTGCTCCTTCACACGAAGAACGCCTCGATCGTTACGATGGACATGAGCTGGACCGACCGGCTTCTCGCCGTCATCGGCAATCCCAACATCGCCTATATCCTCTTCATGCTCGGCCTCCTCGGCCTCTACTTCGAGCTCTCGACCCCCGGGGCGATTCTCCCCGGGGTCGTCGGCACGATATGCCTCATCCTCGCATTCTTCGCTTTTCAGGCGCTCTCCGTGAACTACGCCGGCATGCTCCTCATAATACTCGCCATCGTGCTCTTCATCGTGGACGTCAAGGCGGCGACGCACGGGGTGTTGACCGCGGGAGGACTGGTTGCAATGACTATCGGTTCGATCATGCTCTTCAACGATCCCGATCCGGCGCTGCGCGCGTCGCTTCAGGTCATCATCCCGGTGGTTCTCGTCACGGGCGCCTTCTTCGTCGTCGGGGTCGTGCTGTCGATACGGGGCTTGCGCAGGAAGCCCACCTCGGGGGGCGCCGCCCTCGTGGGCCAGGAGGGGGACGCCCGGACCCCCGTGAGCAGGAACGGCGGGAGAGTCTTCGTGGCGGGAGCCCACTGGAACGCCTTTTCGGACGCGGATATCCCGGAGGGAAGAAAGATCCGGGTCGTCGAGGTCAAGGGAATGTCGCTCAAGGTGGAAGAAGAGAAATAGGAGTCACTGTTCTGCGCCGCGCGGCGGCGGAGGTACGGGAAAGGAGACGGTCATGACGATCGGATTGTCTGTAGTCGTGCTGCTCGTCATTTTCATTCTGGGGAACAGCGTCAGAATCCTCAGGGAGTACGAACGGGGCGTCGTGTTCAGGCTCGGCCGGTTCGTCGGCGTCAGGGGCCCCGGGCTCATCCTCCTCATTCCGATGTTCGAGAAAATGGTCCGGGTCACGCTGCGCACCGTGGCCCTCGACGTTCCTCCGCAGGAAGTCGTGACCAAGGACAACGTCTCGGTCAAGGTCAACGCCGTGATGTATTTTCAGGTGTTCAATCCCGAGAGGGCCATCATCGCCGTGGAGAACTACCTGTACGCGACCTCGCAGATGGGACAGACCACGCTGCGCTCGATACTCGGCGAGCACGAGCTCGACGATCTCCTCTCCAACCGCGAGAAGATCAACCAGATGCTGCAGAAGATCATCGACGAGCGGACCGATCCCTGGGGCATCAAGGTCAGCGCCGTCGAAGTGAAGGACGTCGACCTGCCCGAGGGAATGAAGCGCGCGCTGGCCAAGCAGGCCGAGGCCGAGCGCGAGCGCCGCGCGAAGGTGATTCACGCCGACGGCGAGTTCCAGGCCTCCGCAAAGCTCCGGGATGCCGCCGCCGTCATGGCGCCGCAGCCCGTCTCGGTGCAGCTCAGGTACCTCCAGACCCTGACCGAGATCGCGGCCGAGAAGAACTCGACGATCCTCTTCCCGGTGCCCGTCGACTTCCTCCAGTACTTCATGGAAAAGAGGAAGCAGGACTGAGCGCCGTCCGGAACGAGCGCTTCGACCGGGAAGAGCGGCTTCGAATCAGCTCATTTCATCACGCAGGCCCTTCGTGCCCAGCGAAAGGAGCGGTTATGCATGTTCCATTCGGACCGGGGAGGGCGGGGTTCGGCGGAGCAATCCGCCTCGCGGGGACGGTCATCGCGCTCGTACTGATCTGCGCGACGACCGTCTTTGGACAGGACGCGGCGCACAACTTTCTCATGCGCTTCCCCGACGTCCACGGCAGCAATGTCGTCTTCGTCGCCGGCGAGGACATATGGATCGCCCCCGTCCAGGGGGGCGTCGCCACGAGGCTGACGATACACGACGGCGAGGAGCTCTATCCGAAGTTCTCGCCGGACGGATCCCTCATCGCGTTCACGGGGCAGTACGACGGGAACAGCGACGTGTACGTGATGGACATCTACGGCGGCAACATCCGGCGCGTGACCTATCATCCGGACGCCGACATCGTGATCGGCTGGGACAAGGCCACGAACAAGATCCTGTTCTCCTCGACGCGCAACAGCTTCCAGAGATTCACGCGGTTGTTCCTCGTGAACCCGGACGGGAGCGGCCTCGAAGAGGTGGCTCTCCCCGAGGCGGCGGAAGGCTGCTTCTCCCCCGACGGAACGAAGATCGCCTACTGCAAGGTCTCCGTCGACGCCCGCACCTGGAAGAGATACCGGGGCGGCCTCGCGCCGGACATCTACATCTACGATTTCGCGACGAAGACAGAGAAGAACATCACGAGCTCCGACGCGATCGACGCGAGCCCCATGTGGATCGGCGACAAGGTCTATTTCAACTCCGACCGCGATCGCGTCCTCAACATCTGGGCCTACGACACGAAGACGGAAAAGCTCGAGCAGATCACGAAATACACGACCGCGGAATACGACGTGCGGCGTCCGGGCACGGACGGCGACAAGATCGTCTATGAGTTGGGCGGAGATCTGTACCTCCTGGACACGAAGACGAAGGAGTCGAAGCGCATCCCGATAGAGGTCCGCGCCGACGCGCCGGAGCTGCGCCCGTATCTCAAGAAGGTCGGCGACTACGTGACGGGCATCGACTGCTCGCCGGACGGGAAGACCGCGCTGCTCACGGCGCGCGGAGACATATTCACCGTGCCTCGGAAGGACGGAATCACTCGCGATCTGACCGGGACCTCCGGCGTGCGGGAAAAAGACGCGGTCTGGTCCCCCGACGGCACGACGATTGCCTATTTCTCGGACGCGGACGGCGAATACAATCTCTACACGATCGACGCGGGAGGCGCCGGCGCCGCGCAGAAGCTGACGAGCTTCGCGAGCGGCCACCGTCACACCTTGCGCTGGTCGCCGGACGGGAAGAAAATCGCTTTCACCGACCAGACGCTGACCCTCTTCTTCATCGACGTCGCCTCGAAGAAGATCACCAAGGTCGACAAAGCCGACTACCAGAACGTCGATATCTCCCTCGACCTGAAGGATATCTACGACTTCTCGTGGTCCCGGGACAGCCGCTTCATCGCGTACTCCAAGATGGGCGAGTCCCTCGTCAACGAGATCTACGTCTACTCGCTGGAGACGAAGGAATCCCGCTGCATCTCGGACGGCGCTTTCAACGATTTCCATCCCGTGTTCTCCAAAGACGGCGAGCACCTGATATTCATCTCCAACCGCCGTTTCGATCCCACGTTCTGCGATTTTGAATGGGAGATGGTCTACAAGAAGCTCGCGGGTCTCTACAGCTACACGCTGAGGAAGGACGGCCCGGCGCTGTTCCCGGTTCTCCCCGCGAAGGAAGAGGCGAAAGATCAGGCGAAGCCCGCCGCCAAGGAGGCAAACAAGGAAGCGAAGGGCGCCGCGAAGGAGAAGCTCGTCGTGATCGATTTCGACGGGCTCAACCGGCG
This sequence comes from Candidatus Krumholzibacteriaceae bacterium, assembly GCA_050015715.1. Lineage (GTDB taxonomy): Bacteria > Krumholzibacteriota > Krumholzibacteriia > Krumholzibacteriales > Krumholzibacteriaceae > SSS58A. Next base: position 1,070 of record JBEKAW010000030.1, on the reverse strand, counting down.
GCTCGAGACCTTCCCTCTCCCGCGCGGCAACTACCGCTTCCTCGCCGTGAACTCCGACGCCGTCTTCTATCTCAACAAGGACGAGGGGGACTTCAATCGCTTCGAGTTCCGCGACGCAGGCGCACGCAATCTCTATTCGTTCTCCTTCAAGGACAAGAAGGAGAGCGCGGTGATCGAGGGCGTCGACGCCTACGCGCTGTCCGCCGACGGCTCGACCATCATCTACAAGAAAGGCAACGACGTCGGCATGATCGACGCCTCCGCCAGGGACAGCAAGGGGGAGACGATCAATCTCGCCGGCGTGGAGATGGAGTTCACGCCGCTCGACGAATGGAGGCAGATATTCAACGAATCGTGGCGCATGGAGCGCGATTTCTACTATGAGCCCAACATGCACGGCCTCGACTGGCCGGCGATGCGCGTGAAGTACGGCCGCATGCTCGAACGCGCGACGTGCCGTCAGGACGTTCAATATACAATCGGGGAGCTCATCGGCGAGCTGAACACCTCGCACACGTACGTTTTCGGCGGCGACATCGAGCGCAAGGCGGAGCGGGTCGGCGTGGGCCTTCTCGGCGCGGACTACGAGGTCGACCAGGCGGCGAAGCTCTATCGTTTCAAGAAGACTTACGGCGACGTCGATTGGAACGTCGAGGAGCGTCCGCCGCTCGTCGGCGCCGGCATTCAGGTCAACGAGGGGGACTATCTCCTCAAGGTGAACGCTCTGAATGTCTCGGCGAACCGCAGCGTCTATTCCTACTTCATCGATCTCGCGGGGAAGCCCGTGGAGCTCACGGTCAACGACAAGCCGACGCTGCAGGGGGCGCGCACCGTGGTCGTCAAGCCGGTGAGGAGCGAGTCCACGCTGCGATACATGGACTGGGTGGAGCGGAATCGCCGGTTCGTGGACAAGGAATCGGGAGGCGCGATCGGCTACATCCACCTGCCCGACACCTACACGGGCTCAACGGCGCTCTTCCCGCGCTATTTCTACTCCGAGACGACCAAGAAGGGAATCATCGTCGACGGGCGCTTCAACGCCGGCGGGCTCGATCCCGATATCTTCCTCG
>JBEKAW010000029.1:0-13545 GCA_050015715.1 Candidatus Krumholzibacteriaceae bacterium | reverse complement strand
GCATACACGATCCAGGCGAACGGGCAGCTTTTCAACGCCGATTCTTACAAGAGCATCATCGTCGCCTACCGGAACGGGCACCCGGTGCGGCTCGACGAGCTCGGCGACGTTCTCGACGGCGTGCAGAACAACAAGACCGCCGCCTGGTTCGTCGACAAACGCGGGATGATTCTCGCCGTTCAGCGCCAGCCCGGAACGAACACCGTCGCGGTCGTGAGCGCCGTGAAATCGTTCTTTCCCGCGTTCCGCGAGAAGCTTCCGGCCTCCGTCGAGATGCAGATACTCTTCGACCGGTCCGAGTCGATCCAGGCCTCGGTGCTGGACGTGAAGCACACGCTCCTCATCGCTCTCATACTCGTCGTGCTCGTAATTTTCGTGTTCCTGCGGAACGTCTCCGCGACGGTGATTCCCTCGCTCGCGCTCCCGATGTCGCTCATAGGGACGTTCGCGCTCATGTGGCGGCTCGGCTACACGCTCGACAATCTGTCGCTCATGGCCTTGACGCTCTCGATCGGTTTCGTCGTGGACGACGCGATCGTGATGCTCGAGAACATCGTCCGGCACATGGAAATGGGAGAAAAGCCGATGGAGGCCGCGTTCAACGGCTCGCGGGAGATCAGCTTCACGATTCTCTCGATGACGCTGGCTCTCGTCGCGGTCTTCATACCGGTCATGTTCATGGGAGGGATCATCGGGAGGCTCTTCCGCGAGTTCTCGGTCACGATCGCCGCCGCGATTCTGCTCTCGGGCCTCGTTTCGTTGAGCCTGACGCCGATGCTCGCGAGCCGCTTCCTGCGCTCGTCGCGCGGGGAGCGTCACGGCAGATTCTACGCGGCGTCGGAGCGGGGATTCCAGAAGACGCTCGCGGTGTACGGACGAGGCCTCAAGTGGTCGATCAACCACATGGGTTTCACGCTGGGCTACTCGATCCTTATCCTCGCCCTGACGTTTCTCCTCTTCGTCAAGATCCCGAAAGGCTTCTTCCCGAGCGAGGACACCGGGCGCATCATGGGCGCGACGCTCGCGCAGGAGGGAGTCTCGTTCAACGCGATGGTGCAGCACCAGCAGGCCGCGGCGTCGGTTCTTCGGAACGATCCGAACGTCGAGGCGTACATGTCGAGCGTCGGGTCGTCGAACCAGGGAAACCTGATGATCCGGCTCACCCCGCGGTCGAAGCGCCGGTTGAATCCGGATCAGATCATCCAGGAGCTGCGGCCGAAGCTCGCGCAGATCCCCGGGCTGAGCGTGTTTCTCCAGAATCTCCCGCCGATCTCGTTCGGAACGCGCATGTCCCAGAGTCAATACCAGTACACCCTCCAGGGCACGGATACCGACGAGCTCTACCGTATGGCGCAGCTGATGACGGACCGGATGCGCGGCATGAAGGATCTCCAGGACGTAACGAGCGACCTGTTCATCCGGACCCCGGAGGTCGACGTGACGATCGATCGTGACAAGGCCTCCTCGCTCGGCATCTCGGCCGGTCAGATCGAGTCGGCGCTGGCGGGCGCGTATTCTTCGGGGCAGATCTCGACCATCTATGCTCCGAACAACGAGTACTGGGTCATCCTCGAACTCCAGCCGAAGTATCAGCTCGATCCGGCGAATCTCATGTCGCTGTACGTCCACTCGTCGAGCGGGCAGCTCGTCCCTCTGAGCGCCGTGGCGGACCTCAAGCAGAGTATCGGACCGGCCTCCGTGAACCACCTGGGGCAGCTCCCGGCGGTGACGATCTCATTCAACCTGGCGCCGGGGATCGCGCTCGGAACAGCCGTCAGCGATGTTCAGCAGCTCGGCCGCCAGATCCTGCCGGCGGACATCAGCACGAGCTTTCAGGGAACGGCGCAGGCGTTTCAATCGTCGCTCGTGGGGCTCGGGATTCTTCTCATCGCGGCGATCCTCGTGATCTACCTCGTGCTCGGGATCCTGTATGAAAGCTTCATCCATCCGGTCACCATTCTTTCGGCGCTTCCGTTCGCGGGGTTCGGCGCGCTCGTCACGCTTCTCATCTTCCACGTCCAGCTCAGCATCTACGCGTTCGTCGGCATCATCATGCTCGTCGGTCTCGTCAAGAAGAACGGGATCATGATGATCGACTTCGCGCTGGCCGCCCAGCGGAACGAGGGAAAGACGCCGCGCGACGCCATCTACGACGCGTGCATGATCAGGTTCCGCCCGATCATGATGACCACCATGTCCGCGCTCATGGGCACGCTCCCGATCGCGATCGGTTTCGGCGCGGGGTCGGAATCAAGGCGCCCGCTCGGTCTCGCCGTCGTCGGCGGACTCCTTTTCTCGCAGTTCCTGACGCTCTTCGTCACCCCCGTCTTCTACCTTTACATGGACCGGTTCCAGAGCGGGATCCGGCACCTCTTCGGCAGGCGAGGGACGGAGCGCCGGAGCGAAGCATGAAGATAGGGTTATCGACAAAAACGACGGCTACGCTCATGTGCGTCGTTCTCACCGCAATAGTGGGTTCGAGCATCGCCCTCGTCTACGCCTGGCAGGAGAAGCACATGATGGACGAGATGGTGTCCGCGAACGTCGGCGACGTCGTGGCGATGGCGGAGCTCGATATCGCGCTCCTCAAGCAGAAGGGCTACGTCGCGTCGTACATTCTCGACAAGGGGAATAAGAATTGGGCGGATGAGCTCGATCGGCTCGAGCCGGAGCTCCGCGACAGGCTCGATCAGATGGAGGTATCGAGCGCCGATCAGGAGGACCGCGTTCTCATCCGGAAGGTCCATGATGCCTTCGATCGCTACACGGCGCGGCGTCACGAGATCGTGTCCCTCTACAAGAGCGGTAACACCGAGGCGGCCGTCAAGACGTACCTCGGCAAGCTGAACGAAACCTATTTCGAGACAATCACGGCGGGCGACAGCCTGCTCGCGGTGAACAAGCGTCAGATCCTGCAGTCCCTCGCGGATGAACGGCGGGAAATCCGCCGGCTCACGGCCGTTATGGCCTCCACCGGCGTCGTGGTCGCCGTGCTCGGGTTCGCGCTCATCTGGCTGCTCTTCAACCAGATATTCATCCCCCTCAGACGCATCGCGGCGGATGTGGGAACGTTTTCGGGCGACGCCGGGAGCACCCCGGGCGACGATCTCGCCTCGCTGCAGTATCATATGCGGGCGCTGCTCGAAGAGATCTCCCGTTCCCGGACGATGCAGAAGAAAGGTGAGGACGGGGGCCGGCCCGAGAGGCTCGCCGCGATCGGAAACGCCGTCGCCTACATCGCGCATGAGATCCGGAACCGGCTGGCGACGATCGGCGGCTTCGCGCATGCGCTGGAACGGCATGCCGGCGAGCCCGATCGGGTGCGCGAGGAGGCAGGGATCATATTCCAGTCCTCTTCCCGGCTCGAGCAGATGCTCGCCGAAGTCATGGAGTTCTCGAAACCTCAATACGCCCGCCGCTCGGCGCATTCGCTCAATGACATCGTAAGCGAGACGATCCGGCCGCTGACAGAGAGCGCGCCCCCCGGCGTGGTAGTCGAGACAGCGCTCGATCCGTCCACGCCGGCGGTGGTGGTGGATCCCGGCGCGGTCGAGCAGGTTGTCATCAATCTCGTGCGCAACGCGATCGAGGCCCTGTGCAACGGGGGCAGGATACTGGTCTCCACGAGACGCGAGGCCGGCGGGGCACTGCTCGTCGTCGAAGACAACGGCCCCGGCATCCCGGCGGAGATACGGGAAAAGATCTTTGAACCGTTCTTCACGACAAAGAAGGCCGGCAACGGTCTCGGCCTCTCGATTTGCCGGAAGATAATCTCCGAAGAGGGAGCCGAGATGTCGATCGACTCGGAGCCCGGCAAGGGCGCGAGGTTCAGCGTCATTTTCAGGAACGTCGGGGAGTGAGGAATTTCGAAGGGGGCTCGCCGCGTGGGAAGGGCCGGAAATATCATGAGGCGATGGCTTCCCCTGGCCGCCGTCATCACGCTCCTGTGCGGCCTCGTGTATCTGGCCGTGCAGCAGCAGCTGCGTCACTATGCGGACGATCCGCAGATCCAGCTCGCGGAGGACGCGGCGTACGCGCTCGAACACGGGGCGTCGATTGAATCTCAGGTGCCCGAAGGCGGCGTCGCCATCGAACGCAGCAGCGCGCCGTTCATCACCGTGTTCGACGACCGGGGCGGTGTCGTGAGATCATCCGGTCTGCTGCACGGGCGCCTTCGCGAGCTTCCCGCGGGAGTCATCGAATACGTCCGGAAGCGCGGCACGGATCGCATCACATGGCAGCCGGAGCGCGGCGTCCGGATCGCGGCGATCATCGTGAGATACGGCGGAGCGCGACCCGGTTTCGTGCTCGCCGGGCGCTCGCTTCGAGAGATCGAGAGGCGCGAGTCGGCCGTCGCGGTCCAAGCGGGGATCGCCTGGGTCGTGACGCTGGCTGCATCTCTCGCTGTCGCGGCTCTCGCGGAGATGCTGATACCCGGCACGCGAGCGATATGAAGTACGACGTGGTGGTGATCGGGGGCGGCGCCTCAGGAATGTTCGCCGCGGGACGCGCCGCCGAAAACGGTTTGCGCGCCCTCCTCCTCGAAAGAAACTCCCGCCTCGGAAAGAAGCTGAGCATCACCGGCAACGGACGTTGCAACCTCACGAACACGGACGAGACAGACGAATTCGTGCGGAACTTCGGTGCGAACGGAAGATTTCTCTATCGGGCGCTCACGGAGCTCTCTCGCCACGACCTCGTTGCGTTCTTCAAAGGGCACGGCGTGGAAACCAGGGAGGAAGACGGGGGCAGAATCTTCCCGGCACGCGGCAACTCCGAGAGCGTGGTGAGAGCGCTCGAGAGATACCTGAGACGGCTTGGAGTGGCGGTCAGGCTGAACTCGCGCGTGGAAAAGATCACGGTCGACTCAGTCTCCGGCGCGGTGACGGGCGTCAAGGCCGGGGGCCGCGAGGGGATCATCGAAGCGAATAACGTCATACTGGCGACGGGAGGGCTGTCGTACCCCCGCACCGGTTCGACGGGGGACGGCTACTCGATGGCGCGCACGCTCGGGCACACGATCGTCTCCCCGAGGCCCGCGCTCGTTCCCCTCGAGACGCGGGAGCAATTTCCGAAGGATCTCCGGGGGATCTCGCTGCGCGACGTCAGGGTCACGGTGGTGAGCGACGGGAAGCGCGTCGCCTCGGAAAACGGAAGCCTGCTCTTCACGCACTTCGGCGTTTCGGGCCCCGTGGTCCTGTCGCTGAGCGCTCTCGTCGTGGAGCTTCTCGACGAAGGCCGAAAGGTCGAGATCTCCATAGACTTCACGCCCGCGCTCGATGGCGCCGCGCCGGCGAAGTGGCTCGTCGAGGCGCTGGCCGGCTCCGGCAGGAGATCGATCGGCACCGTCATGAGGGCTCTCATGCCGAAGGCCCTCGTCCCTGTTCTCATGAGATCGAGTGGAATCGCCGCGGACGGGAAGTGCAGCGGGATAACCGGCGACGAACGGAAGCGGCTCGCGGCGCTGCTCGCGGATTTCCGGCTGAGGATCACGCGGGCGCGATCCATCGATGAGGCCATTGTCACGCGCGGCGGAATCGATCTCAAGGAGATCAATCCGCGCACGATGGAATCGCGAAAGGTGAAGGGGCTGTACTTTTGCGGCGAGATCATGGACATCGACGGGAGGACCGGCGGCTACAACCTGCAGGCCGCCTTCTCGACTGCGTATCTCGCCGCCGGCAGCATCCGGCTTCCCCTCCGGCGCTGAGAGTTGACAGCCGCCGGTTCTCGTGTTATCTCTTCCGGGACAGGAGTCGTCAGAACCCCGGCTTCAGAAGGAGGTCCCATGAAACGCTTTGGACGTCTTTTCGCGATCGGATTGGTCGCTCTCGCGCTGTGCGTAGCCCTGACCGGTCAGATGGTCCGGGCGCAGCAGCCCGCGACCGCAAAGAGCGCTCCGGCGCCCGCTGTCACCGATGAAGAGACTAGCGTATCCGTCCCCGCCTTGAACGATCTGCACAAGGTCGTTCATCCGCTCTGGCACGACGCTTACGCCAAGAAGGACTATGCCATGATCAAGGAGCTCCTCCCCCGGGCGGACACGCTGGTGGCCGCGCTGGATGCGGCGAAGCTGCCCGGCATCCTGCACGAGAAGCAGGAGGCGTGGGACGCCGGCAAGGCGAATCTGAAGTCCGTCCTGGGCCAGCTTCACGACGCGGCGAAGGCGGATAACCAGGAAATGATGCTCAAGCAGACGGCGGCCTTCCATGCGGCGTTCGAACGTCTGGCGCGTACGATCCATCCCGTCACGCCCCAGCTCGCGGCATTTCACGAGGAGCTCTACAAGCTCTACCATAACTATATGCCCAAGTATGACCTGGCGAAGATTCGCGAGGCCGCTGCCGCCATGGAGGAGAAGGTTTCGGCGCTCAAGGAGGCGCAGATGCCGAAGCCGTTGGCCGACCGTCAGGAGAAGTACAACGCCGCCGTGCTGAAGCTTGAAGGCGCCGTCAAGGAGCTGAGCGCGACCGTGAAGACCGACGCCAAGGACAAGATACAAGCGGCCGTGGAGAAGGTTCACGCGGCCTACCAGGAAATCGAGAAGCTGCTCGGCTAGAGGATCTTCGGACGGGCGGGCGGTCCGGCCGGAACGCGCTGATCGCATCGCGGGCGGAGACGTGCACGACATGCACGGCTTCGCCCGCGATCTTTTATCCGGGGCCTACCACAGGTGCACGCGCATGCTGTCGGGCAGATAGAGCTTGTCGGACGGTTTCACCTTGAACGCCTCGTAGAACGCGGGCACGTTCGGAAGCGGCCCGTTCACCCGAAACTTGGCGGGCGCATGCACGTCGGTCAGCACCTGGCTCGCGAGCTGCTCGCTCCGGATCTGAATCATCCAGCTCAACCCGTAGCCGAGGAAGAAGCGCTGCACCGGGGTGAAGCCGTTTATCTTCTCGCCCTTCTTGTAGCAATCGGTCTGTTTGAACGCATCGAAACCGAGCAGCAGGCCGCCGAGGTCCGCGAGATTCTCCCCGAGGCTCGCCTTGCCGTTGATGTGCAGCGTGTCCACGACGACCATGCCGTTGAACTGCTTCACGAGCACCTCGGCGCGCTTGTTGAACTGCTCTTCGTCCGTTGTGGTCCACCAGTTGTGCAGGTTGCCGTGCTCGTCGTACTGGCGTCCCTCGTCGTCGAAGCCGTGCGTCATCTCGTGCCCTACGGTCGAGGCGGCCGCGTAGCCGTAGACGAGGCCGTCGTCGAGATCCTCGTCCCGGCTCCCGGGCACCGTGAACATTCCGGCGGGCAGCACGATCTCGTTGTTCGAGGGGTTGTAGTACGCGTTGTAGGTCTGGGGCGACATATCCCATTCGGTCCGATCGACGGGCTTTCCGAGCTTGTTCATCTCATAGTTATTCCACCACTGATTGGCGTGCATCACGTTCGTGACGAACGAGGCGCGGCTTATCGAGAGGGCCGAGAAGTCTTTCCACTTGTCGGGGTAGCCCACCTTCTTGGTCAGCGCGGCCAGCTTGTGGAGGGCTTGCTGCTTCGTCGGGCCGCTCATCCAGTCGAGCCTCTCGATGCGGGCCTTGTATGCGCTGCGCACGTTCTCGACGATCTGCTCGTAGCGTTTCTTGGCATTCTCGTTGAAGTATTCCTTCACGAACAGCTGCCCGAGGGCTTCGCCCATCGCGCGCTCCTCGGTGTCCAGCACCCGCTTCCACCGGGGACGCTGCTCCTTCGCGCCGCGGATCGTGCTGTTGTAGAACTTGAAGTTGGCGTCCACGAACGGCTTGCTGAGGTAGGGAGCGAACGTGCGGACGAGATGAAAGGCCATGTAGTCTTTCAGCGTCTGGACGTTTTCGCCCGCGACGATCTTGTCGAGCTCCTTGTAGAACTCGGGCTGTCCTATGATGACGCTGTCCACGCGGCTCGCGCCGAGCTCCTTCAGGTGGGCCGGCCAGTCGACGGCCGGGGACAGCGTGCTCAGCCCCGCGACCGCCATCTTGTTGTAGTTCTTGTACGGATCGCGCAGGTCCGCGAGCTTGCGCGACGCGCCCGCGAGCCGCGTCTCCAGCGCCAGGACCGCCGCGGCCTTGCTTCCGGCCTGCGTGCTGTCGTAGCCCATCAGCATGAATATCGAAGCGACGTATTTCGGGTACTCGGCGCGCACCTTCGTCGTGCGCGGGTCGGTGTTGAAATAGTATTCGCGGTTCGGCATGCCGAGACCGCCCTGCGACATGTGGAACGCGTTTGCCTCGCTGTTCTTCTCATCCTGCGAGACATCCTCGCGATAGAACACGCCGACCCCGTACGTATGCATGCGCGCAGCCTGAGCCATCACGTCGCGGGCCGTCCGCAGGTCCCGTATCTTGTTCAACTCGTCGCGCAGGGGCGCGAGGCCGCTCTTCTCTATCGATACGGTGTCCATGCCCGCATACCAGAAATCGCCTATCTGCTGGGTGACGCCCGTCTTTTCGTTCTTGGCCATCGCCTGCTCATTGATGTGCAGCAGGCGGTCGTAGAGCTCCTTCTGCACGAGGCGGTCGATGCCCCAGCTCGATTCGTCCGCGGGTATGGGGTTGTTCCGTATCCAGCCGCCGTTCGCGTAGTCGAAGAAATCGTTGGCGGGATTGACCGTCGTATCGAGGTCGGCCACGAGGATGTCCGGCCGCGCCGCATGCTCCGTGGCCGGCTGCCGGGCGGCCATGACCAGCGCCGCCGCGGCCAGAATGACGAAAAGGCTCTTCTTCACGGTGCCCTCCTTTGTAGCGTTCGATGGTGAAATTTCCCGATATATAGGGAAATACCGGGTCGAAATCAACGTATGTTTGGGCCGCGGCGTCTCACGGTCTGTCCGCCGGCGGCTCGGCGAACTCTCCCTCCCAGACGCGCCCGCTCAGGCGGCCGTATGCCTCGGCGGTTTCCGTCATATGCCGGCAAAAGTTCGTGTTCTGCAGTGCATCTCTCGCGGCTTCGTTGACGGGGCGGGCGTTCGTCTCGAGGGCGGCCTTCCGGAGGTATTCGAAATCGTCGCGGATAGGGCACGGAAGGAGCCAGTTCTGAACCTTCTCCGCGGGCTGTGTGAATCCGTGCGTATCCTGCCAGGCCCGGATCCGCTGGAAGAACGGGGCTTCGAGGAGCGTGTTGAGATCGTCTCCGCGCTCGAACACCGAGTTGATATTGTCGACGGCGTAGGGCACGAAGACGCACGGCATGACGTCGCCGTTCCAGTCGATGTAGAGCTGCCCGCCGGGCCGCCCGGCGCTGATGCATCCGTAGCTCACGATCCCGCTGTTCCAGAAATCGGCGAAGAGCACCTTCTTGTCGCGCACGATGTGGTTCGTTCTTCGAAGCATCTCGAGGCGGTTTTCCGGCGTCAGCATCAGCTCCAGGTCCGGCTTGCTCCCTATCGGCATATACTGGAAGCACCATGCGTAGACGGCGCCCTGCTCCTCGAAGCAGAAATCGATGAACCGGTCGCTCGTGACCACGTCCCAGTTCTTTCTCGTCGGCGTGACGGAGACGCCGAACGGGACGCCGTGCCGCCGGAGATTCTCGAAGGCTTCGAGGATCTTCCCGAAAACGCCCGGGCCCCGGCGCGCGTCCGTCTCCTCTTCGAAGCCCTCCAGCGACAGGGCCGGCGAGACGTTCCCGAGCTCCCCCATTCGTTCGGCGACGTCGTTCGTGATGAGGGTCCCGTTCGTGTAGACCATGAAGAACTCGCTCGGGTGCTTCCCGGCGAGGTCGAGGAGGCCGCGCCCCTTGTCCCGCCACAGAAACGGCTCGCCGCCGGAGACGATCGTGAGGTGCGAATCCCAGAGCTTTCTCTTCTCCGTCACGATCCGGTCGAATATGTCGAAGCCGAGGCCCGCGCCCGCCGCCGCGTCGCTCGCCGCGTAGCATCCCTCGCACGCGATGTTGCATCTGCCGGTCGGGCTCACGACGAGAAGAAGGGGGTGCTCGCCGGGGCCCACCGGGTTCTTCTCGTTCACGATGACGTTCTCGAGAACGGTTTCCAGAAGCCGTTCCGTCACGCTCTTCGAGACGTAGCCGCGGGTCATCGCCCGGTCGAATCCATGGAAGAGGGCCATCATGTACGCGTGCTTGAGCTCCTGGACGCGCCGCGGCCTGCCGGCCGCGTTCTCGACGACGAGCTCCCGGTGGAGCCGCCTCGCGACCATGCTGAATAAAGCCTTTCGGGAGAGCCTGTTCTCGATCATGAAGCGGTAGAGCTCCTTGATCGAGGCGCTCTCGAGGATTGCGCGGGGAATCATCCCGACCTCCCTGAATCGGAGGCGATTCTAGCAGACTCGCTCGTTCTTGTCGACAGCGGGCTTCTCAGAAGTAGAAGAGGTATTTGAGCTTGAGCACGGCGGCCCGGTCTATGAGATGGAGACGATTCGGCAAGAGCTCTCCCTCCGGGCCGAACTCATCGCTCCGGTCGTGGATTTCGTTGATGGCGAAGTACAGCCAGCTCTTGGGGCGGAAGTTGTACGAGAAGAGGAGCCCGCCGATCACCTGCCGTATGTCGCTGGTCGAGCGCAGGTACATGTTGTCGACGTAGACGCGAACGTTGAGATTGTTCACGGGCGTGAGCGACACAAAGGGGCGCGCGTCAAGCGTGACGTCCTCGATACGGTTGTCGGGCTTCCACTCGACGTACGAATCGAAAGACGTTCCGACCTTGAGCGGGGCGAGAATGCTCCAATCGAAGCTGTTGCTCATCCATCCGTAGAGCGCGAGGTAGCCCCTCGCGAAGTTGTAGGTTTTCGTGACGCCGCCGTTGGAAGAGATGTCCCACGCGGGAGAGGGGTTGAACCACGCGGAGTAATTCGCCTGGTAGGTGTCGTACATTATCCCCTGGTCCTTTGCGCGGCCCGCGGTCAGGTCGATCTCGTATCCCCAGTTCCTGCGGAACTGCATGTTGATTCCGAGCGTGCCGAGACGGTCCGCGTAGCTGTCGACCTTCTCGTAGGACAGCCCGCCGCCGCCGTAGATGAGCAGCGTCTGGAGAGGCCCCTTGTCAAAATACCATTGGGGGCCGGCGATTCCGACGAGCTCCGACGTCCCCATCCATGGCACGTACCCGACCTGCTCGATATCGAACTTCTCGCCGATGTATCTCCCTCTCACGGCGATGAGGTATTTCTTCGTGACCATCTTGAACCCCGCCGAAGAGGCGAAATCTCCCTCCGAGTTCTTGTACGAGCGGGCGAGCTGGTAGGCAAGCTGCCAATCCGTCGCCCGGAAGGCCCCGTCGACGTCGGCCACGCCCGTGTTCTCGTGCTCGGTGTTCTTCCCGACGTACAGGAGGCCAACGGATGAGTTGTCGAGGATCTGCCGCTTTAGCCGCAAAGAGCCGAAGAGCGCCTGGGGCTCCGTGAGCTTGTTTCCGCCGTCGACGTATCCCTTCTCTCCCGTCGCCGCGAGGAACCCGCCGTACTCCCAGTCGTCGATGCGCCCGAATGCCCTCGTGCCGAGGAGGAGCGGCACCTCGCCGCCGTCGGGGAGCTTCTTGCCGATTCTCCTCGAGTAGAAAAGCTCGAGGGGCTGGTAAAATCCGGAGTTGCGCTCGGCGCCGGACGGCATGAAGACCTCGTTTCCCTCGGTGAAGAACGGCCTCCGCTCGTCGAAGTAGGTTTCGTACCGGCTTATGTTGAACGAGAAGGGGTCGGCCTCGATCTGCGCGAAATCGGGATTGGCGGTCAGCTGGAAGGTGAGCCGCTGCGACGGGTTGTAGAAGACGTCGACGCCCGCGTTCGGGGTCACGTCGTATTTCGAATCGTTGACGTACTCCGCTTTCGTGATGCCCACCGGATAGATCTCCAGATTCAGCCCTTTGACCGACGGGTAGAAATCGTGAAAGAGAAGCTCCCCGAACTTCGATATCCGCTGGCCTTCGTTCTGCTCGTAGGCGTTCCAGTAGATGTCCTCGTTGCGCGTCGGGATCCACCGGTCGAAATCGAGCCCCCACTCGGTCTGCCCATCTTGGTATTGAATGGACCGGTAGGGAATCTCCATCTCGACGACGAACCCCCAATCGTAGATTCGAGTGGCGGCCCACCAGACGGCGTCGAAGTTGTAATCGCGATTCCGGGCGTCGTCGAGGAGCCGGCAATCGGCCCGGACGCCCGAGGCGCTGACGGCGAACTTGTAGGCCGTGCGTTTGTCGTTGAACGTGTCGAGCATGAGAGAGACGACATCACCCGCGAAGTCGTCGAGCATGCCTCTCGTGCGCTGGATGTTCTTTCTCTCGTCGTAGCAGATCATGATGCAGTAGAGCGACCGATCCGTCGTGAGGACCTTCGCGACGGTTCTCCTCGAAGGCTCCTTGCCGTGGTACGGCGACTGCTGGACGAAATCGGAGACCGAATCCGCCCGGCTCCACAACGGGTCGATGGCGCCGTCGACGACGATCGGGGAATCGACTTTCCTGAGAACCAATGTCTTTCCGGAATCAGCGGAGGCCTCGGAGAGCCCGACTGAGAGGAGCGCATAGATGATTCCGGCGAAAAGCAGATGTCTGATCTTCATTAACATATGTTACGTTAGATTTGGCAATATGTTCCACTTGTCTCCGCTCGCTCGGGCGCCGCTCTCCATAATAACTAAAATAGCCGGCCTCATCTCCCGCCGATACTGGCCGGAGAAGCGCCGGCTATTTGTTGCCCCCATCGTGGGCACCTGTACAAGCAATAGAAATATAAGCGATATTAGTTACGATGCAAAAATAATTATCGCTTGACCTGCTCGAGGATCACCTTGCTGATCGGCGCGAAGTTTCCCCTCACGCGATGCCCGCCGGGCAGGGTGATGCACGCGGCGAGGGTCGAGTCGAGCTCGGAGCAGAGAATGTCCGAATCATGCTTTCCGTAGAAGCAGAAGATCCTCATGCCTCGCAGCTTCCCGAGCTCGGGGATCGTCGGATAATCGAGGGTCGCGGGCCCGCCGCCGAGCCAGTCCCCAAAGTGAAACTCGAATTCGGCGTTATGGCTCATGCCGATCAGCACGATCGAGGTGACGGCGCCGCGGAGATCCGCGGGGAGCCGGTTCGCGAGGAACGGCAGGACGTCGGCGCCGAATGAATACCCCGCGAGCACGAGACGAGTCTTGTGCCACGCCGCGAGATAATGACGGGCGATGCGCTCCAGGTCTCTCGCGGCCTCGTCCGGCGTCCGCTTCTTCCAGTAGTAACGCAGGGAATTCCAGCCGACGACGCCGATTCCGCCGGAGGTCAGATCGCGGGAGATCCCCTGCTCCGTCTTTCCCCATCCGCCGTCGCCGCTCAGGATGATCGCGAGGGTGTTCGAAGCCGGGGATGCGCCGGGTATCTCAACGAGGGGCAGGCCGCTCAGCCCCGGCGGCGACGCGGCGCTGTTCGCGGCGTTGTGCGGCGCCGCACCGCGGTTCGCCATCTCGATCGGAGACGCGGCGCCGCCTGCCGTGTCTCGGGGCTCGGCGGAGCCCGTCGTACCGGCCGGCGATCCTATGGAGCCTGTTGTGTCCTCCGAGGCCGCGATCTTCGCAAAGGCGGCCTTGAACTGCGGCATCCAGTTCTTCTGCACGGAGAACCCGTGGCCCACCTTCGAAAGCATG
>JBEKAW010000028.1:0-13551 GCA_050015715.1 Candidatus Krumholzibacteriaceae bacterium | reverse complement strand
AAGATGGTGAGCGAGGCCGAAAGCCACGTCGCGGAAGACCGTGCGAAGCGGGAGATCATCGATCTCCGCAACCAGGCCGATCAGCTCGCCTATCAGACCGAGAAGCAGCTCGTCGAGTTCAAGGACAAGATCTCGTCGGACGACGAAGCTCAGCTGCGCCGGGCGCTCGAGGATCTCAAGGAGGCGGCGAAGCAGGACGACAAGAACCGGATCCGCTCGGCGATCGAGCGCCACAGCGAGATCTGGCAGCGCGTGGCCGAGAAGATGTACAAGGCCGCCGATGCGCAGACCGGACAGGCGGCGGGCGGCGCCTCGCAGCCCGGCGGCGAGGCTCCTCCGCGGCGCGAGAACGGCGGCGACGGAAAGCCCGTCGACGCCGAGTACGAGGTGCTCGACGACGACGACAAGAAGAAATAGGCGCGCTCGGCGTCCCCGAACCCGTGGCCCGATCGAGCGTTCCACGCGGCGCGTGCGGATGAGATTTTCGTTGCCCGCACGCGTTCCGTATTATAAACTGAGTCCGTACGAGTGCATGGGCGATTAGCTCAGATGGTTAGAGTACCTGCTTGACATGCAGGGGGTCACTGGTTCAATTCCAGTATCGCCCACCATTTAAAAACAAAACTCACAATAAGATAGACGAAAGGCGCCGAAAGGCGCTTTTCTCTTTTTCGGGAATGTCAACAGAATGTCAACAGGCCCCGCGTAGAAGGCCTCCCACGCAAGCGAAGAGGCTCAGGGCGGTATGATCGGGCGGGAGGCCTATCTTCCCTTGCAGGCGTTTCTAGGGCGGTGTAGGATTCCAGATCATCTGGGGGAGCTTGAGCTGGGCCGTCGTACAAGGGTCTTGCAGACTCAATCATTGTGCGCATCGGGCGTTCTCAAGATGCCCCGCATGTGTCTCTAGGGGGCGAAGGCTGTTCCAAAGGAATGAGGATCTATGACTAGTGAGTGGGTTGCGGCGTGTACGGCCTTATTAAGCGCAATAGCGGCGGTTCTCGCTTGGGCTGCTAAGCTATGGTGGGGAAAAGAATATCGCAATGCAAAGGACGAAACCATTAAGGCAAAGGATGCGCAGATCGCGGCGATTGAGCGCGAGCTCAGCGCCACGAAAGAACTGACCCCCATGAAGATCAGGGAATACTTTCTGAGCATGAAGGAGCAACTTGAGGAGTATATAGATGGACTAAAGGCGGACCTAAAGAAGAAAAACGATGACATTGAGAGACTTGTTAGAGAAGGAAGAACAAAGGGCGAAGAGATCTCTAGGCTGCAAAGAGAGAAGAGTGGAGCCGAGAGCAATTTGGCGATCTATCTCGCGAAATCACACCTTTTCCAGAACTTGACCGCCAACCTCGCGACATGGCTAGAACCTTACGTATCTGGGGAGAATGGGGTTCTAGTATCAACTACAGTGCCGACTGTCAGCATAGTTGACAATGTAAGATCTGCTGTCGACCCAAATGCTCCTTGCCCCTGCAGGAGCGGGAAACAGTACAAAGACTGCTGTGGTGCTATACAGAAGGACGGTAGTACGCAAGTTGGTCCCAAGGAATAGCAGAACGCGGCGTGCGCAGTGAAGAGATAAGGGGGAGCAAATGAGTAGAGCCTTTCTAATTGGTGCAGGGGCCACGTATGCGGTATACCCTGATGCACCGTTGAGTAATGACTTCCTCGAAAAATTGAAGAGATCCGAAGAGGGATTAAGGATCTACAAAGCACTTGAAGAGACCGCCTCTGCGAAGATTCCAGTAGAGGTAGCTCGATATGACGCTCGGCCGTTCCACGAGTTCAATATTGAAGACCTAGTGATATTATCAGAGTCATTTCCACAATCGTCAAAAAGCAAGTTTCTCGCAGATCTATATAGCGCCTTGTATATCCTGATTGCTGAATCCACGCAGAGCACCCAACGACAAATGGAAGATGCAATTGCGGGAAGAACAGTACAAGAGCCACACACCCTCTTTCACACACTCCTGACGGATCCGCGATTCGAGCCAGACGATTTCTTCATGACGTTGAATTATGACCTATACCTTGACAGAGAGGTCATTGGAACAACGGGGGGCATTGACTACGGTCTACCGGTCACCGTGGCAGCGCAAAGGCGCGGAGTTCCCCAAATAGACAAGGAGCGGTATTCGATATATCACCTACACGGTTCGCTGAACTGGGTGAGAAACGCGGGGAAATTGGACATATACCTTGGGGCACAACTCCCCATAGTCATGGTGGACGGCTGCAATCTGTGCTTGGAACCGCCGGGTAGAAAGAAATTAAATGCAACGTTGGCGGCAGTCTGGGGAAGAGCTAAGGAAAGGCTGCACGAAGCTGATGAACTCATAATCATCGGCTGCAGTTTGAATCCTCGGGATGAGGACTTGATACTTCTAGTGGAAGAATACAGGACAGCTGGGCGGGGTCAGAAGATTAAGGCGATATACAAAGGAGACGTCGATGATCCCCATTTTGGCAGGATCTTGAAAGAGAATAGGTACAATCGCGGTTTTGACATAGAGTCATTTGAGTTCATCTTCAAGCCAACGCAGTGAGTGTGGATCTTCTCCCGGCTCGCCCATAGGCCAGCCCCCCTTTCTAGGGATGTCTACTTGTTCCCCAAGCCGTGGCACTTCTTGTACTTCTTCCCGCTGCCGCATGGGCATGGATCATTTCGCCCCGAGCGCGGGTGTGCCCCTATTGTTTTCGGGTTTAGTCTCTTTGCGAGATCAACGAAATCGATTCTCCCGTCCGAGGGTAGCCGGAACGTGAAAACCGTCTTCCCGTTGTGATTAGTAATTGCTAAGTCGCCGCTCGAAATAATGTCCATTCCGATCAGTACGTCGGCGTCCCTCACATCGGCTTTTGTCACTCTGATATTCCGAATAGTCACATGGTTGGGGAGTTCCAAATCGACGAAGTAGGTTTCAGTATCATACTCCCCGCCCGCAGCGCTAACTCTGGTCATGCCAGTCGGCTTGAGACCGCATGAATCAACTACTTTCTGCGTTATTGCTGTGGCCGTAGCTCCGGTGTCCCAAATCGCAGTGAATTCGGCTGGAGGAGGAAGGCTCCCTGCGGGGTGAAGGATAGAGGGTGGCTGAACCGTGACCTTCGACTTGAGAACGCGAGCTATTCCATTAGACTCCACCGTGAAGCAATAGATTATCTTTGGCATTCCTATTTCTGGATTAAGACGATTCTGGAGCTGTACGTCTGCCGATAACTATTCTCGCCCGGCTCGCATTTCTGAACCAGGAACGATCCGAGGGGATGCTGTTTGACAGTCTCCTCAATGGCCTGCGCCTCTGATGCGAAGGCCCCTATGACCTTCTCATCCTTGATTACTATGTACTGGCCTTGATATTCTTTGAGCAGGTTATCGTGATTCTTAAGGAAGAACTCAAATTCTTTCTTCAGATTAGGCATCATTCTCTCCTTCGCGGGGTCTGATTCAAGCATAGCAATTCTCTTGCCTGGTGTCAACCTCGCAGCGCCATAACTCACGTTTCTTGGTTGTCACCTGTCGCGGCATTCAATCACCTTGCAGAACAGCGATATGCCCGTGAATGTGAAGATTTCCAATAGCGGAGCCGGGGAGTGACCGAAGGAAGCATCCCCGGCTCCGCTGATTCCGCCCTGGGACAAGACAGGGCTCGTGCATTGCAGGGGGCGCCCGGCCGCTGACGGGGAGGAGATGCCCCATACCGGGCGCCCCGGCGGCGGTGACGAGGCGCCGCGCGGAAGTTCAGGCGACGGCGCGCTGGTGAGGACGCGCCGTCCAATTCGATGATATCTTTCGAACCGTAGTACATGAAACTCGCAGACGGCAGCTCACAGGAGCCGCCGCGATAATGTTACAGTCCTCTCGATCTCTTCAGGTCTGCCGTGAGTCGTGCCCTCGCGCTGAGGATGCCCCTGGTCTGTGACGCCGGGACGTCGCGGATCTTCGCCTCGAGCGACGAGTCCACGAATTCGTCCACTTCGGCCTGCGTCATGTGCTGCTTGTATCCGCGGAGCTCGTTCTCGAGCTTGATCCGCTCCGCGGGAATGCATACGCTTGCCATTCTTCACACCTCCCTTGAACTACTACACCGTCATAAGCCGAACCTGATTTATTCTCCCGCCGTGCGCTGGATTCCAGACCGCGCGTGAGAGATGTCTCTATGCCTCCGCGGCGTCGAGCCCGCCGCCGGAGGCGAGTGCCTTGATGTCATCATCGCCGCCCTCGAGGGACCGCTCGGCGATCTGCTCGTACAGGTCCCGGCGCGTCTTCGACATATCGCCGGGAATGAGGAGGACCGTCCGCTCCGCGCGCGCAAGTTGCTCGATCATGCCGGGCGTCACCATCGTCGGGAGGCTCCCGGCGTCGGCGAGCCCCCGGAGATGCTTCTTCACGGAACCGATCAAGCCGAGCGTCTCGCCGAGCGCCGTAACCGGGTTGTACTCCTTCGCGACCTCGGCGACATCCGCGGCCGGAGCCCGCTCGCCGACCGTCACCGGCGCGCACTCGACGTAGGCGATGTCGCCCCGCTCGTAGGCCCACAGGACCTTCGATATCGTCGGGAATGAGACGTGAAGGCGCTTCGCGATCTGCGTCTTCGACGTGCCGGCCCGATGCATCGATATCGCGGCCTGCTGAAGGTTGTAGGGCAGCGGATGCCCGCACAGGCGGTAATCGCCTCTACGCTTCGTCATCGTGTCCGAAGATACCGCGGATCTTCGCCCCCAAGCCCTTCTCGGGTCCGTACTCGTCGAGGAGCGCCTCGAATTCGGCCTGTTCCTTGGCGTCGAGACCCGCCTGATCCTTGAGGAACTTCAGTCGCCCCATGTCGCGGTGACGCTTGAACAGGGCGGTAAGCATCGCCTCGTACTCGGATACCGGCGTGAGCGGCGTCTTGTCCGAGACCTTCTCGACGCGGCCCTTCGGGGCCTTGGGCGACGGCTTCGAGAAGTTCGCGAAATCGGAAGCGTATAGATCGAGCACCACGCCCGGCGGGACCCGCTTCCACGGACCGATCGCCATCGAGCCGGCGAGATACTGCTGCATGTTCTGCTCGAACTCCTCGCGGTACTCGCCCTGGGAAGGTGACGGTTGTGAGAGAGAAATCTCCATCAGCACCCGGCACCGGATCTTCGGCTCGCTCGCCTTGACCGCGAACGCGCGCATCTTCGCAAGCAACGCCGCTTCGCCGGGCGTGAGCTCGACACTGATCTTCTCGTTTTCAGCCATGATCTTCGACCTCCTGGTCGTTGGGGTTATCGGACTGTTCATCGATTCCACCACTCATATTCCAGTCGACGCGTTGCGGGTCATCGTCGACGTCCACGTCGACGGGGACCGGAAGGTGCCCGCGACAGATCGCGGCGATGCGCCGGCGTGTCTCGATGCTCGTGTTCGTTTCCATCATCACCACCTGAACACCGGCCGGATTCGGACCTCATCGACGCGGGGTAGACAGTCGCCGCGACCCCCCCCGGCCTCCGTGAAATTTCGGATCGAGGCCCCTCCCCGCCGCCCGCGCGCGAGCTCGGCGTTGACTTTCTGTTGACATTCGCGCCTCGCGATTGAGGGCAAGGCATACCCGCGCCCCGTTCTGGACCGTGGCCCCCTGTTCATGTAGCAGGGGATGCGATCCCGGGCACCTGAACTCGAAGAGGGTCGATGCGTTGACGCGCCGGGGGTGCTCAATGCGTACGCATGCATTCCCTTATCTCTCACAGTCATACCGCTCTCTGTTTCCTTCATGCTTCATGCCGTCTCCACAACATCGTCGAGAGTTCGCGGGATGTTGCGGGCGATCTCGTCGAGTACCGCCGCATACGACTTACCCCCAAGATACCCTGGTCCATCACGCATTACCCTCTCGCCGAATAGATGGGCAAAGTCGGCCCGCTCCGCTTCACCCCACGAAGGAGCAAACGTCTCCAACATCTTCAATCCTGCCTCTCGATCTCCCCCCGGCTCGAGGTTCCATGCGAGCTGCTCGGCGTCATCGTCGGGAATGGTGAGTGCCGAAGGAGGGGGAGGCGGCGCCTCGGGATGCTCGGCGTTGAATTTCCGTTCCTCGCGAACGTCGCCGGCGATCGTGCGAAGGAGTCCTGGGGGGTTGGTGAGCGCGTGCGTCCTCGATCGATCCCGCATCCTCTTGACGACTTCCTTCCAGCCGGCGAGCGTCAGTCTGTTCCCGTTCCCGTTCTCTTCATCGAGGACCTTGTGTACCTCGAATGCGCTGAATCCGAGTTCCTCTCCGGCGGTCGTCAGAAAATCAGCAGCAGCATCCGGGATCCCCGCGGGTCGCGCGCCCTGGGGAGGGGAGGCTGCTGCTGGTTGTGATTCTGACTCTGATTCTGACTCTGATTCTGAAGGTATTGCGTTTGCATCTGCGCCCGCATTGCGCGCGCACGCATCATGTTGATTCTGTTCCTGTTTCTTGCGAGCCTTTTCTTTCTCTTCTTCCTTTTTTCGCCTCTCTTCGGCCCATCTATCGTCCGCGGCCTTCTTGTGCTTTCTCGAAACTTCCCGGACCCGGTGACGCTCCGCGTCGAGGAACGGGCACACGAGACGATCGCCCTTGGTGGAGAAGTAGCGGGTGAGGGAGGGGAGTAGCTCGGCGATCTGCTCGGGAGGCGCGCCGAGTAGTCGGCCGAGCTCTGCGGGCGCCGCGGGTATAGATCCATTCGCCCAACAAATGAGCATAGCATGGAAGAGGAGGCCCTTCTGCTCGAGGCTGAGGAGAAGAAAGTCCTCGGACGCGAGAAAGTCCTTCGGCGTGATGCTGAAGCAGAAGAAGTTCTCGGTAGCTTTCACGCCTTGCCCTCCGGCCGTCCGTTGTCGCGCGTCGACGTGCGGACATGGGAGACGATGAATGCCTCGACGTCCGCCGCGTTGTACCTCACGATCGCGCCGATCTTGATGAAGGGAAGCTGGACGGTCCCTTCATGCCTCCAGCGCCGGAGTGAACCGAGGCTCAGGTTGTACTCCTCGGCGACCTGCTTCTCCGTCAGGAGTTTCACGGCTTGGCTCCTTCGATCTTGGACGCAGGCTCCCGCGGGATGCGGGAGAGGGCCGCGATATGATCGGCGAGCAGGAATCGGTAGAGCCGTTGCCCCCGCATGTTCAACGGGAAAGGCTTCAGGATGCGTGACGGTCCCGTCGGGAATAGAGTTCCCCACGCCCGGGTTTCGGCGGCGAGGTCAAGGACGAGCCCCTCGAAGAACTTGTCGCGCGTGATGTTCATGGACTTACAGAACTGGGTCGTGAACTTCTCGGCTACCACTGACATCGCCATATCGTACCTCCAAAGGAAAAGCCCGCACACCGTACATAGCATGTAGGCGGGCGGGCTCGATGTGACATCGATCGGAAAAAAATGAATGTCCCGACGAACTATTTTTTTGCCCTTGCCGATCTTCTCCCTTCGATCTTGTTCAACGCGCGTTGAATTTCGCCCGTGACTGCCCCGCGGGAACGTCCGACTTCATCGGCAATCTGCTGATCTGTCCATCGGAAAACAAGTCTATCCCAGAGAAACCGGAATTGCTGATTGGATATCGTGCCTTCTCGTTCGTACTTCGCTAGCCGCCATGATTCCTTCTGTATGAACGTATGCACGTCCCTAGCCCAGGCGAAGTAGAGGCTGGCATCGTGGCCGGAACGCCAGGAGATTGGGAGTTCGCGACCGGCCTTTCGAAGAACCAAGGTAATCTCCTCAGCACTTAAATATCTGTTCCCATACGGCCTATATAGCAGTCTCCTTATTATCTGTGACATCTGGACCACGCTGACACGCCAAGATCCCTGCGTCCTCTCTAGGATGTGCTCTTGCCCCGCGAACTTCAGGCGCAAACCTTCTTCGAGGTCTTGCACGCCATCCAGGTCAATACGGAAGGCGGTCCTGCCTCTATGCACGCGCCGTCTTACTATCTCCGCTTCCGCCGCATTCTTTGCCTTCACCCGTTGCTCCGGTAGCGGTCTGTTCACGTGCCGAACGTTGGCCGTCTTCCGCGGTGCCCGTTGTTCCTTCTTTTTCATGCGTTCTCCTCCCCGTCTGAACGTCCTTAACGTGCGATCGACGGATCTTTTTATCCCTATTCTTTCTTTGTCAGATAATCAATTGCGGCTTGCAGTAGTCTTGGATCGTCTTTGAAGCCTCCTAGACCTCGGTTGCAGTTTGTACATAGCAAGCCTCTTATACGGCCAGTGGTATGATCGTGGTCAACATGAAGCACGGCAGCAGGCGGAGGTGTATATCCGCAAATCTTGCAAGCTCCATTCTGATCGCGACGCATACGTTCGTAGTCGCAGTCCTTACCGTATTTCCGTTTGAGCTCGTATCTCTTATCTGCGGAGGGATGTTTTGCCGCAAACTCTCTACCGTATGCAACGATACATTCTCTGCACCAAGAAGCAGATTCTTTTATATCTTTTTCTTTTTGGCATTTGGCACATATCTTCATTGGCATAATCGACACACCTCTCGAGATGCGGACCTTTCTCTTGTGTCCCTTTCACTTGCCTTGCCCTTGGGCGATCTTCACAATCTTACTCTTCTTCCCGGCGATTGTGTCCTGGAGTTTCGAACCCCACGCCTCGAGGGCCTCGCGCTTCTCCGCGTCGTATGACGCACGCGTGTAGATTTTCGTGACACCCCGCTCCTGATGGTTCAAGATCTTGCCGATCGTGAACGGGTTCACGCCAAGGATCGCCATCTGCGTCGCTGCCGTTCGCCTGAGATCGTGCGGCGTGCAGCGATCGATCTTCATCGTCTCGCGAGCTCGTACCAGCGCCATTGACATGCTGTGCCGCTCGATGCCCTTGCCGGGGAACTTCAAAGAGTCGAAAACCGGCCCCGCCTCGCGTTGCGGCAGGGAATGGATGATCTCGAGCGCGACGGGAGAGAGGGGGACGCGATGGGCGAGTCCGTTCTTCGCCTTGTTCGCGGGGATCGTCCACCACGCGCCGTCTTCGTCCTCCTGGATCTCGGACCAGTCGAGGGCGGCGACCTCTCCCGGCCGTTGCGCCGTCACGAGTATGAGCCGGAGCGCGAGCCTTGTCGTCGGCTCGCATGGAACCTCGTCGAGCCGCTGCCAGAAGAGCCGGATCTCCTCGGAGCTCAACACGCGATCGCGCGACTTCTCTTTGAGGGGCTTCACTCGGGAGGCGACGTTCACCTCAAGCAGCTCCTTGTCGATGCCCCAATTGAACAGTCGGCCGAGAACGAAGAGACTTCTGTTTCCGATTATCGGCCCGCGCTCCCGTATCGCGTCGATCGCGGTCGCGACATCGCGGCGCCGGATGTCCTTCGCCAGCAGGCGCCCCCAGGTCGGCACGAAATCCTTGCGAAGGATACGCTCGTCCTCAGGGCCGCTCTTCTTCTCCTTGCAGCGCCGGCGCACGTACTCGTTCACGAGGTACTCGAAGGTCACGGCCTCCCGAGCCTCAGCTCGCGCCGCTTGGGGGTCTTGTCCGTCGGCGACCTTGTTCAACGCCTTCCGGGCGGCCTTCCGTGCGTCCTCGAGAGTCAATCCGAGCTTGGCGACTTTGACCCTCCCGAGTTTGACTCTGCGCTGCTTGCCCTGGGCATTCCTGTAGTTCAAGAAGAACGTGCGCGTACCGCTCGGCATGATTCGGACGCCGAGTCCTGGCACCTCGTCGTCCCAGATGATCGTCGAGCCCTCCCTGGGGGTAGGATGGGAGAGGATGGAATCCCTTGTGAACCTTGACATCGCCGCCGCCTTTCTGTTATCTTGCACCCTGTCGTTCACGTTTCGCCGGGGTCCTGACGTGACCCCCTGCAAAGACAGTTTCGAGAATTGTCAACAAAATGTCAACAACAATAGTGCGAAACAGAGCGAAAGAGAGAAGAAGGGCGATTCAGGAACATGGCGTCAGATCAATGCAATTGCACAAGTAAGAGAAACAGTGCAAAACCCTGCATGACGGTTCTATCAGCTTGACATGCAGGGGGTCACTGGTTCAATTCCAGTATCGCCCACCATTTTTCTTGTTTCAGAGGATCATCGGTAGATGGCTGAGTTCGTTTCAAGAGACGGTTCGCGGAGAACGATCGCGGGGGGCGTTCCCTTCACGGAGGTTCTCAAGGACCTTCCCGAGGGCGTCCGGCGCAACGCGGTCGCCTTCAGGACGGGGGAGCGCCTCTTCGATATCCGGGAGAATGTGCCGGACGACGGGGAGTTCGGCGTCGTGACGAAGGAGGACCCGGAAGCGCTCGAGGTCCTGCGTCACAGCGCCTCGCATCTCATGGCGTTCGCCGTGCAGGAGCTCTACCCGGGAGTCCGTTTCGGCATCGGCCCCGCGATCGAAGACGGATTCTATTACGATTTTCTGCTCGATGCCTCCCTGACCCCGGAGGATCTCGCGCGTATCGAGGAGAAGATGAGCGCTCTCCTCAAGGGCGGCGATATGCCGTTCACCCGCGAGGAGGTTCCGAGCGCCGGGGCGACCGCCCTGTTCGAAAAGCTCGGTCAGCCGTTCAAGGTCGAGCTCATCAGGGATCTCGCCTCCGAAACCGTTTCGATCTTTCGTCTCGGGGGTTTCACCGATCTCTGCGCGGGGCCTCACCTCATGGACATCAAGATGCTCAAGGCGTTCAAGCTCACCTCGATCGCCGGGGCATACTGGCGCGGAAACGAGCGCAACCAGATGATGCAGCGGATCTACGGGACCGCGTTCTTCAAGAAGGACGATCTCGAAAAGGAGCTTGTCCGGCGCGAGGAAGCCAAGCGGAGAGACCACCGGAAGCTCGGACCGCAGCTCGAGCTCTTCGATATCAAGGAAGAGGCGGGCGGAGGGCTCGTATTCTGGTACCCCAAGGGATATATCCTCCGCGAGACCATCGAGAACTACTGGAAAGAGGAGCATCGCAAGAACGGCTACGAGATCATCATGACCCCGCATATCGCCAAGAGCAGTCTCTGGCGCACCTCGGGGCACTACGATTACTACCGGGAGAACATGTTCATCATTCCGTCGGAGGAGCAGGAGTTCGTCCTCAAGCCGATGAACTGCCCGGGCCATATTCTCGTGTACAAGAGCAAGCTGCACAGCTACCGCGACCTCCCGGTCCGCTACGCCGAGCTCGGGACCGTGTACCGGAACGAACGGAGCGGAACGCTTCACGGGCTGCTCCGCGTGCGCGGCTTCACCCAGGACGACGCCCATATCTTCTGCACGCCCGAGCAGCTCGTCGAGGAAGTGGACCGCTGCTTCGATTTCGCGCACCGGCTGCTCACGGCTTTCGGTTTCGAGAAATACCGGGTCGAGCTGAGCGTGCACGATCCGGACAACATGGCGAAGTACGCCGGGACCGAGGAGGAGTGGGAGCGGGCGGAGGCGTCGCTGCTCTCGGCGATCGAGAAGCGCGGGATTTCCTATCACCGCATGGTCGGCGAGGCCGTGTTCTACGGACCGAAGATCGATCTCAAGCTCATAGACGCGATCGGGCGCGGGTGGCAGGCGACGACGATTCAGTTCGATTTCAACCTGCCGCGCCGGTTCGACGTCCAGTACGTCAACGCGCAGGGGCAGCGCGCGTACGTGTACATGATTCATAGGGCGCTCCTGGGCTCTCTCGAGCGTTTCATCGGCACCCTCACCGAGCACTATGCGGGCGAATTCCCGCTGTGGCTCGCGCCCGTGCAGGTCCGGGTGTTCCCGATCGGCCCCGGTCAGCACGAGTTCGCCCGGGAAGCGGTGAGGCGCCTCGTCGAGGCGGGTATCAGGGCGGAAGGGGACCTGCGCGAGGAGAAGATCGGTTATCGCATCAGGTCGGCGGAGCTGCTCAAGATCCCGTACATGGCGGTCGCCGGCGACCGCGAGGTGGCCGAGGGGGTGCTCGACATCCGGTCAAAGAAGAAGGGCAGGATCGGCGCGAAAAAAATCGAAGATTTCATCGTCGAAGTGATTGACGAAATCAAGCGGAAGACGTATCTTTAGAGGCGAAAATCGAAGTGAAAAGCAGAGGGCGTATGCCTTCTCACCTTACGGTCTTCGGTGCACCGGTAGGGTTTCATCTTGAATCCGGTCGAAACGGGCGGGTGAGACACTACCTGCCCGTTTCCCTTTTCGCTAGGAGGTGCCGGCATTAAGGAGAAAGAAAGAGAAAAGCGGGTTCGTGTGAACGAGCAAATCCGGCTGCCCGAGATCCGGGTCATCGACGCCGAGGGAACGCAGCTCGGTATCCTTCAGACCCCGGACGCGCTCAAGATGGCCGAGGAGCAGGGACTCGATCTCGTCGAGATCGCGCCGACCTCCCGTCCGCCCGTCTGCAAGATCATGGACTTCGGGAAGTTCAAGTACGAGCAGAGCAAGAAGGCGCGGGAGTCGCGGAAGAAGCAGCACACGACGCATCTCAAGGAGATCAAGATCCGTCCGAAGATCGAGGAGCACGATCTCCAGTTCAAGCTCCGGAACGCGGAGAAATTCCTCACGGAGAAGGACAAGGTAAAGATCACCGTCATATTCCGCGGCCGCGAGATGGAGCATATCGATATGGGAAGAAAGATCCTCGAGCGGATCGTCACGCAGTTCTCGGATATCGCCGTCATCGAGAAGGACGCGATACAGGTCGGCAAGATGATATCCTTGATCCTGGGTCCTCGTTCCGACAGAAAAGGGGGCTAGAGAAGCACCATGCCGAAAATCAAGACCAATCGGGCAGCACATAAGAGGTTCCGCGTGACCGGAACCGGGAAGATAAAACGAACGAAGGCGTACGCGAGCCATATACTCACCAAGAAGACCAGCAAGCGGAAACGCGGCCTGCGCAAAGGGACGACGGTCGCCGGAAGCGACGCGAAACGGGTCCGCCGGATGCTGGGCATGTAGCGCGCGCTTCTGAATTCCCTACACGGGCAGGTTTGCACAAGCCGCAGGAGGAATCACAGTATGCCGAGAACCAAACATGGCGTCCCTTCGAAGAGCCGCAAGAAGAAGGTCCTGAAACGGGCGAAGGGCTATTTCGGGAGCCGCCACACCCTGTATCGCCCGGCGCGCGAGGCCGTGAATCGGGCGCTCATCTACGCCTATCGGGACCGCCGCGCCCGGAAGCGCGATTTCCGCAAGCTGTGGATCGTGCGGATCAACGCGGCCGCGCGGCTCAACGGTTTGAGCTACAACCGGCTCATCGACGGTCTCAAGAAATCGAACGTCGAGATCAATCGCAAGGTCCTCGCGGAGCTCGCGATAAATGACGCGGCCGGCTTCACGCGGCTCGCCGAAATGGCGAAGGAATCTCTTTCATGAACGAGCGTGCCGATCGCGCGCGTGCGGATGAGCTCGCGGCGGAGGCCGGGAAGGTCTTCGCCGAGGCGGGGGATCTCGACGCACTCGAAGAGGCGAGGATACGATTCATCGCTCGCAAGGGGGAGATCACGGCCCTCCTTCGCTCGATTGGAAGTCTTCCGCCCGAGGAACGACCCGGCTTCGGGGATCTCGTGAACGATCTCAAGGCGAGGATCCAGGAGCTCTACGAGAAGCGCAAGGCCGCTCTCACGGAGGGGTCGGGGGAAGAGGACCATTTTTCCGGA
>JBEKAW010000027.1:0-13856 GCA_050015715.1 Candidatus Krumholzibacteriaceae bacterium | reverse complement strand
CGAGGCGACCGGGAATGCTTTGAACGGCGGCCTGGATGTGATCTTCCAGACCTCGTACGATCAGTTTCCTCTCTTTATCAAGGCCTTCCGGGAGGGAAGAATCGACCCGAAGGTGATCGATGGGGCGGTCTCGAGGGTGCTCAGGGCGAAGTTCGAGCTGGGACTTTTCGACAAGCCCTATGTCGATTCGACGGAGGCGAGACCCGGGACCGAAGCAACCGAGCATATTGAGCTTGCCCGGGAGGCGGCCCGGCGATCGATCGTGCTCCTGAAGAACGAAGGCAATGTTCTTCCGCTGAAGAACAGCCTGAAGACAATAGCCGTTCTCGGGCCCGACGCCGCCGAAGCCCGCCTCGGCGGATACAGCGGTCCGGGAATGAGGAAGGTCAGCATTCTCGACGGCATTCGAAACAAGATCGGCTCGTCCGCGCGCGTCCTGTACGCCAAAGGGTGTGACCGGGCGCCTGTCGACTATGTGACGGTGCCGTCGGAATGCCTGTCCTGTTCCCCCGGAGACACGCCGGCACGCGGGCTCATCGGCGAGTACTTTGACAACATCGGTCTGAGCGGGCCGCCGGTCTTCACGAGGGTCGATCCGGAGATACGATTCCAATGGACGTTGTACTCTCCCGATCCTGCGAAGCTGCCGAACGACTTCTACTCGGTGCGATGGCGAGGAAAACTGACGGCGCCCGCCACCGGCAGGTTCAAGATCGGGATCGATGGAAACGACGGCTGGCGGCTTTATATCGACAACCGTCGGGTGATCGACAATTGGAAGAAGGCCGGCCGGCGGGCCGTGCTCGCCGAGTACGATTTCAAGAAGGATAGAGAGTACGACATCCGCATTGAATTCTTCGAGCCCGCCGGAAACGCGTGTTTCAGACTCGTGTGGAACATCGGCGTGCATACCGGTTGGAGAGCCGATATGGACAAAGCCGTGGAGCTCGCCCGGCAGAGTGACGTCGCAGTCGTTGTCGTGGGAATCGAAGAAGGGGAGTTCAGGGACAGGGCGATGCTCGCTCTTCCGGGTCGGCAGGAGGAATTGATCAACCGGGTCGCCGCAACCGGGAAACCCGTCGTAGTCGTTCTGGTCGCCGGAAGCGCCGTGACGATGAGCGGCTGGCTCGACAACGTTCCGGCCGTTCTCGATGTCTGGTATCCCGGCGAACAGGGCGGCAACGCGGCCGCCGACATCCTCTTCGGCGACTACAGCCCGGCTGGACGGCTGCCCATCACTTTCCCCGTCGCGGAAGGACAGGTGCCGCTCGTTTACAACCACAAGCCCACCGGCCGCGGCGACGACTACGGCGACCTGACCGGGCAGCCTCTGTTTCCGTTCGGATACGGCCTGAGCTACACGTCGTTCGAGTACAGCGATTTGGCGTTCGACAGCCAGCGGATCTCTCCGACCGCCTCAACGGTTGTCCGATTCAAGGTGCGGAACACCGGCGCCCTGGCGGGGGACGAAGTCGTGCAGCTGTACATTCACGATGAGGTGGCCTCCGTGGCGCGCCCCGTCACCGAGCTCAAGGGATTCGAGCGCATTCATCTGCAGCCCGGGGAAGTGAAGGAAGCGAGCTTTGCCATCACTCCCGAGACGTTGTCCATGCTCGACAAGGATCTCAAGCGGGTCGTCGAGCCGGGAGATTTTCGAATCATGATCGGCTCATCGTCGAGAGACATTCGCCTGAGAGGAATATTGGCGGTGGGCAAATGAGGACAATCGCATCCGTGCGGCCGCGTCCGTCGTTTCAGACGTTGAACCGGAAATCGATGATGTCGCCGTCCCGGACCACGTACGTCTTTCCTTCGAGCCGCAGCAGTCCCTTCGCGCGCGCGGCCGCGAGACTTCCCGCCTCGATGAAGTCATCGAAGGAAATGGTCTCGGCGCGGATAAAGCCCCTTTCCAGGTCTGAATGAATCTTCCCGGCGGCCTTCCGTGCCTCGGTGCCCTTCCGTATGGTCCAGGCGCGGACCTCATCTTCGCCGACCGTGAGAAACGAAATCAGCCCGAGCATATCGTAGGATTCCTTGATCATCCGCTCGCGCGCGGCGATCTCGAGCCCAAGATCCTTCAGGAAATCCGCGGCTTCATCCGGATGGAGACGGGCGATTTCCATTTCTATCTTTCCGGAGAGGACGATCGGATCCGCCCCATTCCCCGTGAATCGGGCCGTCTTGCTCCGAATCGCCTCCTGCCACGCGGAGCTTTCCGCGCTCTCGAGACCCGATTCATCGACGTTCAGCACGACCATCACGGGCAATCTCGAGATCAGATTGAGATGCCGCACGGCCCGCCGCTCTTCCTCGTCGAGCTCCAGATAGCGAAGAGGCATCCCTTCATCCAGGGCGTCCCTGCATTTGACAAGGGCGGAACGTTCCTCTTTGTTCACCGGAAGGCCTTTTCTGGTGGATTCTTCCATGTGCACAATGTGCTTTTCGGCAAGGTCGAGATCGAGGATCACGAGCTCGGTCTCGAGGGTCTCGAAGTCGCGGACCGGATCGACGCCGCCGAGGGGATGCGCGACATTCTCGTCGTGGAAACCGCGGAGCACGTATACGAGCGCGTCCGCATGCTTCAGGAAATCGATGACTTTCCCGTTCTGCACGGCGTCGCCCTTCGTCAGCCCGAGGTAATCCGTGTATTCGACCTTCGCGTAGGTGCTCTTCTTGGGTTTGAAGATCTTGACGAGCTCGTCGACCCGCCGGTCCGGCACCTTGATGACGGCTACGTGGGGCTCCGTGTCGGCGCCGGCATAGCTGGTCGTCGCGGCGTCGTGCCCCGTGAGACTGTTGAAGAGAGTCGTGCGACCCGAATTCGAAATGCCCACCAACGCGAGTTTCATGCTGCTTCTTCTCCCATGATCCAAAGGGAACGCGCGTCCATCAATTACGACGCCCGGGGCTTGTAGTAGATCGTGCAGACCTCCCCGCCCTGTCGAGAGATCGTGTACACCTTCTGAAACTGGCCCGATCGCTCTAAGGCGAGACGGCTCATATGAAGATAATCAAACGGAACGAATATCACATATGTGTTTTCGGGAATCGCGATCTCCCCTCCGGATGCGGGGACGGCGGGGAAATGAAAGAGCTTCAGGTCCGGCCTGTCGATGCCATCCCCGATCAGGTCGGTATTGAAAAAGGGCGGAGTCCCGGACATATAGAGGCCCACGACCCGCGCATCCGGGGCGCCGAACCGGTTGATCCATCGCTCCGCCTCCCGGTACGAATTCAACCAGTAATCCCACGAATCGCCGATGTTCTTCCTTTGAGCCCCGCCGAGCCCCCCCGCCAGGGCGTTGAAAAACGTCGTTTGATACGGGTGGGTCGAGACAACTCCCCAGAGGCTCGCTCCTACCGTCAAGCACACGACAGCCGCGGAGAGCGTCTTCACGTTTGCCTTCAGCCGCTTCGCCAGAAATCCGGCGGATCGAGCGATTCCGATCGACGACAGAAGACAGAATGGAACGAGGAAGACCATGAAGAGCCTCATTCCATTATGATAGATGAGGGTGCGCGGAAAGCACGGGATCGCCAAAGGCACGAACAGCCAGATGAGAAGGAGCGAGTACAGGGGGGCTCTGCGGCATCCCCTCGCCGCCTCGAACAAACCCATCAGAGCGAAGATCAGCACGAGCAGCGGGGTCCTGAAGAAAACCTGAACGAATGAATCGAGGTTGAAGGGAGTGCTGTGCCCCCAGGTGATGTGTTTGGCGTGGTCGTGCCAGCTGCGGAGAAACGACGATTTGTCCCCGACACCCCAAAAGGCCGGCGCATAGAGGGCACAGACGATCGCGAGCGTTATCGCGAGACCGGCGATCGTATGGAGAATCAAGCCGCGGCCGGGAAGCCTCCCCCTCGCCTCCCGGTCCCTCGGTCCTATGAGCATCCAGAGAGCAAGCAGCACGGGGATATAGAAGGCATAGGCCTTGATCGCGATCGCGCAGCCCCAGAGAATGAAGAATCCGTAGAAGTATCGCAGGGCGCGCGTGACGGTCCACTGGACAAAGGACATGATGGAGAGAGAGAAGAATATCAGAAGAGGCATATCTTTCAGATTATTGAAGGAATAGCCCCAGAAATACGGGAAGGTCAAGAGAGCTCCGACGGCGGCGAGGCCGTGGAGCGCGTCCCAATGACGTCTCACGAAATAGAAAAGGAAGACGAGAAAAAAAGCGGTCATGAAGGGCAGGATGATATGACGGGCCGCCGTGGCATCGTAGAGATGCAGCGCGTCATGGAGAAGGCGCTTTGACAGATCGGCGGCCATGAAGACGTATGTTCCATGCATCTGCCACTCGAGGACGAACTCATCCACTTGCCCGGTCAGAATGTAGTTGAGGTTCATCTCCCCTTCGCGGAAGTTCTTCTGGCTGTCGATATTCATCCCGTAATCGCGGACGAGAAAGAGAGCGGCAAAGAGGTACACGGCGAGACCGAAGAAGACGAGCCATCCCGCCCTTTCGGACAGCTTGAATCGCGACGCCTTCGCGTCGACCGCCGCTCGCGGGCGGGCCTTCCCGGATTCTCTCGTGAGTCGCTTGTTGGTGTTCTTCATACGTGGCATGCGTCTCAACGCGACCGTTTAAACCTTCGCGCGCCTTCTCCAGATGAAATAAACGGGGATCCCGAGAAGCACGATGATCATTCCGGGCCACGTGTAGGCGGGCTTGAGCACGAGAAGGTCCACCGCTATCGCCGACGCGCAGAGGACGTAGAGCGCCGGGATAACCGGATAGCCGATGGCCTTGTACGGCCGCTCGGCATCCGGCCGTTTCCTTCTCAGGATGAAGATGCCGATCACCGTGAGAATGTAGAAGATCAGCACGGCGAAGACGACGTAGTCGAGCAGCTGGCCGTAGGTGCCCGAAAGGCACAGGAGACTCGCCCATATTCCCTGCACGACGAGCGCGGCCGCGGGAACCGCTTTTGCGTTGAGCACGCCCGCCCCCCGGAAGAACACGCCGTCGCGCGCCATCGCGTAGTAGACCCGCGCGCCGGCGAGGATGATGCCGTTGTTGCAGCCGAACGTCGAGATCATGATGAGAACCGCCATGATGACCGCCGCCGTATCGCCGAAGATCATCGTGGCGGCAGCGGTGCCGACGCGATCGGATGCGGCGAACTGAATTCCCCGCCCCACCACGTCCGCCGCCTCCGGCGACCCGGAGACCGGCAGGACGGAGATATATGCCACGTTCGCCATGATGTATAGAAGCGTCACGACCCCCGTGCCGAGCGCGAGACACAAGGGAATCGTTCGTCTCGGATTTACGACCTCTCCAGCCGTGAACGTGACGTTCTCCCACGCGACGCTCGCGAAGAGCGAGCCGACCATCGCGGTCCCCATGACGGCGAGGAGCATCAGGCCGGACAGCGGCTCCACGGAAAGGATCTTCCCCTCCGCCATGTGCGTCCACGTCGCGTGCCAGAAGCTGGAGAGATTCGCCTGAACGGCGCCCGCGTTTCTCCCGATGGTGACGCCGAGAGCGATGAGCCCGAGGAGAGCGAGCGTCTTCGTCATCGTGAAGACGTTCTGGACGATCTTGCCTTCGCGGAGCCCGCGCGTGTTGACGAAGGTCAGGACGGCGATGCTGGCGATGGCGACGATTTGCGCGGCGGAGATCTTGAGCCCGGCGATCTGGAGCAGCACGTGCCGTTCGCCGAGCGCGGGGACAAGCACCGCCGTGAACTTGGCGAACGCGACGGCGACGGCCGCGATCGTGCCGGTCTGGATCACGAGAAAGAGCGTCCACCCGTACAGGAAACCGATGAGCGGGTTGTATGCCTCGCGGAGGTACACGTACTGGCCGCCCGCGTGCGGCAGGAGCCCCCCGAGCTCCCCGTAGCTCAACGCGCCGATCACGGTGAGAACGCCGGTCACGAGCCACACGAGGAGCAGCATGCCGCCGCAGCCCACGGTGCGCGCGATGTCGGCGCTCACGATGAAGATGCCCGATCCGATCATCGAGCCGATCACGATCATCGTGGAATCGAGAAGCCCGAGCCCATGCTTGAATTCGCGGACTGGTTCTGCGGCCGGCGCTGAATTCATTTCTTGTAGAGATTCCTCAACTGGTCAATCCGGTCGAGCGAAAGAAAAACGCAATCCTGGATGTCCCCCCTCGACGCCGCGACGTCCTCGGCGTGATTCCTGCACGTCGGGGCGCCGCACAGGCCGCAGTTGAGGAGCGGCAGCGCTTTCACGATCTCCTCCGCTCTCTTCCGCCTCATCACCCGCTCCCGAAGGTCGATGGCCTCCCCCTCCGTCAAACGCGGTTTCAGAGATCCTCTCAAAGAAACGTCCTCTTGTAAATAGCGGCGTTCCACTTCTTTCTCGAATTCGGGATCGGATTTGGGCATGCTGGCCATCAGATGAAGGAGCTTGCTCCGGGCCACGTAGACGTTCTCGACCGCCAGGTTTCCCCCGATGCACCCTCCCTGGCAGGCGTGACACTCGAGGAATTCAATATTGCGGAATCTCCCCTTCTCGATATCGTTGAAGACCTTCATGATGCCCGTGAGGCCCGTCAAGGGAAGGTAGTGTTCACGCGAGAGCTTCGGAAACTCGCCTTCGGGGGCCCCCCAATGCAGCAGCTCGCTGGAGTTCACAGCATCTTTCGGGGCATCCGGCGGCTTCGCGTTCTTCCGCATCTTCGTCAGGAGCTCATTGTAGATTCCAGCTATGCTCACCGCTCCGTCGAGATAGCTCTTTGCCTCCTCCGCCGGCTGAAGGATGGAGATGGCTTTTGCCTGGCAGGACGTGATGTAGATCGCGGCGATCTCTTCCGGTTTCAAGCCCAGCTCCTCCGAGTACTTCCGCTTCAACTCCCGCGCGGCGATTTCGCGCGGCGCCTCGAGGGGTATCACGTGCTCGACCATGGATGGGTACGCGACCTGGATCAACCGGACGACCACGGGGCATGAATTTGAAATCAAGGGGAACGGTCCGGGCCACGTCTTGACGCAATCCGTGATGGCGCGGTCGATCAACGCGATGTCGACGGCGTATTCCCACACGGCGTCGAAGCCGAGCTCGAGGAGGGCTCTGGCCACCTGGGCCGGAGTGTCTCTCATGCCGAACTGCGTGAAGAGCGCCGGCGAAGCGACGGCCACCTTGTACTTGAATCTGTTCAGCTCCGCGAATCTGATCGTCGTCGCGGATATGGCGCCGGTCGTGCACACGCCGAGACAGAGCCCGCAATCGATGCACAGCTCGGAGATGAGACGCGCCTTGCCGTTCTTCACCCGGATGGCATGGGTCGGGCATGTGCGCATGCAGGACATCCTGCCGTCGCACTTGTCCGGGTCGATTCGAAATCCATGCCTCAGGTCAACCATTTGAATCGAGCCTTATCTTGGCGAACACCGTCGTGCCCTTGCCCACCGTGGACTCGATGCGGAACTCGTCGGAGTGCTTCTTCATATTGGGCAGGCCCATCCCGAATCCGAAACCCATCTCTCGCATCTCATCGGAGGCCGTCGAGAAGCCTTCCTGCAAGGCCATCTCGATATCGGGAATCCCCGGGCCCTCATCGGCGATCTCGAGCGTGATGTCCTTGTCGGTCAATATCAAGGTGAGCGTCCCCCGCTGGGCGTACATGACGACGTTCATTTCTCCTTCATACGCGACGATCACCGTGCGCCGGGTATTCGCGGCGTCTATGAAGAGATCCCTGAGAATGACCTTGATCTCGCTCGAAACCTCGCCGGCCTTGTCGAAGTTCCTGCCCTGGATAATGAAGCTCTCACGCAGCAATTCCGCAGTCATACGATCACGAAACACCTTTGAGGCCCTTGTTGTATAGAACGCCGCAGATATCGAACATGACCATCTTGGTCACGAGGATAGGGATGCGCTTCTGCCTGGCGAATTCGATCACCTTCTTGTCGGGGCGCTTGCCCCGGCAATAAACGACCGCGCTGACGGCGGCGATATCCGCCGTGCGGATCGATTGGATGTTGGTCAGGCCCGTGATCATCAGCTCTTTGGACTTGGCGAAGGCGAGAATCTCGCTCATGCCGTCCGAGGCCACGACCTGCGTGACGTCGATATGCAGGTCATCTTCGCAGCTCAGGACTTCGCACTGGAGAAGATCTTTGATTTCGCGCAATGTCATGGGCACTCCTGCTTCATGAGGTATTTGTGCATTGACGCGGCGGCGATTCTTCCGTCTCCCATGGCGCTGATGACCGTGGCCGCGCCCCTGACGATGTCCCCTCCGGCCCATATAGTGGGCCGGGAAGACCGGGCCGTTTCCGGCTGGGTTACGATCCCTCCTTTCTTGCTGATCTCGAGCCCCGGCGTGGTCATGGGAATGAGCGGATTGGGGCTGTTGCCGATGGCGATCACGACGGCGTCATAGGGCACGCGGAAATTGGATCCCTCGACGGGAACCGGCTTCCGCCTGCCCGAGGCGTCGGGCTCTCCAAGCTCCATCTTCAGGCATTCGATCTCCTGGACCCAGCCGTTCGCGTCGCCGATGAGGCGGACGGGCAGCGTGAGGAGATCGAAGATGACCCCTTCCTCCTCCGCGTTCTCGGCCTCCTCGGCCCGCGCCGGAAGCTCCGCCCTGCTGCGGCGGTAGACGAGATGCACCTCGTCCGCGCCGAGGCGAACGGCGGTCCGGGCCGAATCCATGGCCACGTTTCCGCCGCCGACGACGGCCACCCGGCACGGCCGCTTCACGGGCGTCTGATACTCCGGGAAGCGGAAACCCTTCATCAGATTCACGCGGGTGAGGTACTCGTTGGCCGAATAGACGCCGTTGAGGTTTTCGCCGGGGATTTCCATGAACCAGGGAAGACCGGCGCCCGACCCGACGAAGAGGGCGTCGAAGTCTTCGAGGAGCCTGTCGACGGTCCTCGTCTTTCCCACGACATAATCCGTGTAGATCTTGACGCCGAGACTTCTCACGTACTCCACTTCTCGATTCACGATGGCCTTGGGCAGCCTGAACTCCGGAATCCCGTAGATCAGGACGCCGCCGCACTCGTGCAGCGCTTCGAAGATGGTCACGTCGTGGCCGAGAATGATGAGGTCGTTGGACACGGTGATCCCGGCGGGCCCGGCGCCGACGATGGCCACTTTCTTCCCCGTCCTGGGCGCCATCTTCGGCACTTCGATCTTCCCCTGGGTGGCCTCCCAGTCGGCCAGGAACCGCTCGAGCCGCCCGATGGCGATCGGCGCGTCCTTCTTCCCGAGAATGCACGACTTTTCACACTGCTCTTCCTGAGGGCATACGCGCCCGCATATAGCCGGAAGCGCGTTGGTCTCCTTGATCTTTCTGATCCCGGAGCCGAAATCGCCCTCGACGATATGCCTGATGAAACCGGGGATGTCGATGCCCACGGGGCAGCCCTGATTGCAGAGGGGCTTCTTGCACTGCAGACAGCGTGAGGCCTCCTCGACGGCCACCCGGGTCGAGTATCCGAGAGCCACCTCGTCGAAGTTCTTAATCCGCTCCCCGTGGTCCTGCTTCGGCATGGGCTGCCGGTTCAGGTTGAGCTTCCCCTTCTTCTCTTTCTCTTCAGCCACTGCGGACAGGCTCCTTCGCGCCCCCGTCATCCTCCGGATCAGAAATGGGACCGGCAGC
The DNA here is from genome assembly GCA_050015715.1 of Candidatus Krumholzibacteriaceae bacterium. GTDB lineage: Bacteria > Krumholzibacteriota > Krumholzibacteriia > Krumholzibacteriales > Krumholzibacteriaceae > SSS58A. Next base: position 4,257 of record JBEKAW010000027.1, on the reverse strand, counting down.
TGCTCCGGCGGAGGGGGTCGACTTCCTCGGGATTGTAGCTCTTGCGCCGGGCCAGGAATTCCGCCCAATCGATCTCGTGGCCGTCGAAATCAGGGCCGTCGACGCAGGCGAATTTCGTTTTTCCCCCGACCGAGAGGCGGCAAACGCCGCACATGCCCGTGCCGTCGATCATGATCGGGTTCATATTGACGATTGTTCTCCAGCCGAGGGGCTTCGTGGCCATGGACACGCGCATCATCTGGAAGGTGCAGCCGTTCACGACGAGAAGCTGGGGCGTGATTCCGGCGCGCTGCATCAGCTCCGGGAGCTTGTCGATGTGCCCCTTCTGGCCCTTCGTCCCGTCCCTGGTCACGACGAACACCTTGTCCGAGACCGCGGCCAGCTTGTCCTCCCAGTAGAGGAGGAAGGAGCTGCGCGCCTCGAGGAGCGTATAGACCTTGTTCCCGGCCTCTTTCATTGCGCGGGCGACGGGATAGATCGATCCGATCCCGTAGCAGCCGCCCACGCACAGAACCGTGCCGACATTCTCGATCACGGTCTCCCTGCCGAGCGGCCCCACGTACGTCGGGATGGTGTCCCCGGGCTTCAGTCGAGCCAGCTTCGCGGTCGAACCGCCGACCTGCATGAAAATCGACGTCACCGTGCCGGCCTGCCGGTCCCAGTCGGCGACGGACAGCGGGATCCGCTCGCCGTACTGATCGGCCCGCACGATCACGAAATTGCCTGCCTTCACCGATTCCGCGACCGCCGGCGCCTCCACGGTGAACTCATGGAGGTTCGGAACAATCATCCGCCGCTCGATGATCCTGTACATCTTGAGTCCTCTACGTCTTTCCGGCGGTCGTTCCGGATATGCTGACCCACGTCGGGTTGTCCTCGAACTTGAATAACGGCCACAGCCCGCGCCGGTGACTCAGCCCGCCGAAGACGACCGGTCTCGTATAATAGATTACACCCCTGGGACACTCGCCGTCCGACTTGACCTGACCGGTGACGCTGCCCTTGCCGCCGTCGAACGAAAGGATCACGGCGTCGCCGTCCTTCAAACCGCAGGAGACGATGTCCTCCGGGTGCATGCGGAACCCCTCTTCGAGCGCCAATTCACCGAGCCCCCCGACCTTCGACGAGATGTCGATCCCCCGGTGGCGATAGCCGCCCGGCTCGGCCACGAGCATGAATTCGGCTTTTCCCTTCTTCCCTCTCCGCGGTTTCTGCGACTTCCTGACGGCAGCGAGATCGATCGGCTTCATCCGCCGCGGCGCGCGATCCGGCCTCACCGGAAAATCCGCCATCGCCGCATGGATGTCCGCGTCGACTTCCTCGTATGTCCGATAGTTCATTCCCGGAAGCCCGAGGGCTTGGGCCAGACCGGAGAAGATCCGCCAGTCGGGATGCATGAATCCGGTCACGGCGCCCTCCGGCGGATGCTCGACCTGAACGATCTCCTGAACCCGGCCTTCCATGTTGACGAGAGTTCCTCCGGACTCGCTGAAGGTGGAGGCCGGCAGGAACGCGTCGACCTCGAATGGAGGGAGATAGATGTCCTGAACGATCAGAAAATCGCAGTCCGGCCTCTCGAGGAAGGGAACGTCGCCGACGAGATAGATCACCTTCGGCCGCTTCGCGCCGCTCATGATATCCGACAGGCTCAACCCCTGGTCTTTCCGCGCCGAACCGCCCGGGCCAATCTCCGGAAAGACCCCCATCTCGAGGGCCCCCCGGGAGTTGGCGCCGAAATACAGGGGAATGAAATTGGTGTTCTTGCGTTCGGCCAGAGTGAGCAAGCCGCTCACGAGATCTTCGACGTCGCGATAGTGAAATACCTGGGGACCGACGATGACCGTCAGGTCCCTGGCCGCGGAGAGTATCTTCAGAGCGCCCGTCAACGACCCGGACTCGATCGATACCTCTTCGGCCGTGGAGGACGGCTCCGCCGCGCGGTCAGTGGGGCTGCCTGCGAGGCTCTCGGCGAGGAACTTGACGAGCGTCCCTTCCTTGCCGGGCGTCGCGCGGAGCCAGTCATCCGTGTAACGGGCCAGATTGCTGTCGCGCGCGTCGATCGTCACGAGGCGGGCCCCCCGGTCGAGCGCCTTGCGCACCTTCGTTCCCACGACGGAGAAATTGAACCGGCTGTCGAGCCCGACCGCCAGGATCACGTCGGCCCCCCCGATGTCCTTGATCGATATCGGGAGCGAGAAGAGCTTCGACCAGAGCCCCAGGCCGCCCGCGAGCTCCATCCGCGCGGTCGAGTCGATGCCGTTCGATCCGATGCATTCCCGGACGAACTTCTGCGCCGCGAAAAGACTCTCGTTCGTGAGATCGGGCGAAACCAGCATGAGGAACTCGTCCGGGTTCGCGCCCTTCAGCTCGGTGGCAACCTTTTCCAGAGCTTCCTTCCAGGACACCTCGCGGAAGTATTTGTCCTTCCGAAGCATCGGCCTTTTCGCACGCTCGAAGTGATGGGTCACTTCCGGCATGCAGAACCTGCCCTTGACGCACAGCTGCCCGTCGTTGACCTCCGGATCCAGGTTGGCCTTGGCCTTGGAGAACCGGCCGCCCTTGTGATCGAGCTCGACCTGACAGCCGACCGGGCAGAACGGGCATGTCGAGACGTACGAGCCGTCAGGCTTGCCGTCCCATTTTGAGGCCTTGTCCGCGAGGGCGCCGGTCGGGCAGACGTCCACGCATGCTCCGCAGAATTCGCAGCCCGCCTCGACGTGGCTCCGGCCGAAGGCCGGGCCGATCTTGGCCCGCGGCCCGCGATAGGTGAACGCCAGAACGCCCGTCCCGCGCACCTCCTGACACATACGGACGCACCGGCCGCACAGGATGCAGATGTTATAGTCGCGGTCGTAGAAGGGGTCGTCGTGCTCGGGTTCGTAGCCGTGATAGTAGATGGGAAAATCGATCTCGGTCAGGCCGACCTTCTCCACGACGTCCTGCAGCTCGCACTGGCCGTCGTTCGGACAGAATCGGCAGCCGGTCGTCACCCCGGCCTTGCGGATCGTTCCCTGGTAGTCCTTGCACTCGTCCTTCTCGCCGCAGACGAGGCAGCTCGACGGATGCTCGCTGAGAATGAGCTTCAGTATCTCGGACCGCAGCTCCCGGAGCGCGGCCGTGTCCGTGAGCACCTTCATCCCCTCCAGGGCGAGCGTGTTGCAGGAGAGGGGGTAGCCGCGCATCCCTTCGATCTCCACCATGCACAGGCGGCAGCCGCCGAACGGGGAGAGGTCCTTGTGGGAACAGAGGGAGGGAATGTACACGTCGTTCAGCTCGGCGGCGCGGTGGACCGTCACGCCCTCCGGGAAGGACACCTTCCGGTGGTTGATCTCAAGCGACAGCGTGCAAGGTTCTTCTCTGGCCATGGCTCACGACTCGATAATGATGGCGTCTCCGGCGATGGCGTCGAAACGGCATACTTCGTAACAGGAGCGGCACTTGATGCATTTGGATTGATCCAGGTTGTGCGGCTCGGACCGCGGCCCGGTTATGGCCCCGGTCGGGCACACCTTCACGCAGCGCTGGCAGCCGGTGCATTTCGCGGGGACAACTCGATAGATGACCAGGTTCTTGCAGGACACGGCCGGGCATCGCTTGTCCTTGACATGAGCGATGAATTCCGGTCTGAAGTACTTGAGCGTGGAGAGGGCGGGGTTCGGGGCCGTCGCGCCGAGCTGGCACAGAGAGCCGTTCTTGACCGTCCGGCCGAGCTTCTCCAGCTTGTCGAGATCCGCCAACTCCGCTTTGCCGTCGCAGACCCGTTCGAGGATCTCGACCATGTGCCGCGTGCCGACCCGGCAGGGGACGCACTTTCCGCACGACTCTCTCTGGGTGAAGGTCATGAAGTACTTTGCCATGTCGACGATGCACGTGTCGGAGTCGACGACGATCAGGCCGCCGGAGCCCATGATCGCCCCCGCCTCCGCCAGATGCTCGTAGTCGATCGGCAGGTCGAGAAACTCTTCGGACAAGCACCCGCCGGACGGACCTCCGCTCTGGACCGCTTTGAACGGCTTCTGCGTCCCACCTCCGATATCGTAGATCACTTCGCGGAGCGTTATGCCCAGGGGGACCTCGATCAGACCCGTCCGCCTGACCTTTCCCACGAGCGAGAAGGTCTTGGTCCCTTTGCTCGTCTCCGTCCCGTAGCTCGCGTACCACTGCGCTCCGTTGCGGAGGATGTTGGGCAGGGTGCCGAGCGTCTCGACGTTGTTGATGATCGTGGGCTCGCCCCTCAGCCCGGCGACGGCGGGAAAC
>JBEKAW010000026.1:0-13923 GCA_050015715.1 Candidatus Krumholzibacteriaceae bacterium | reverse complement strand
AGAATATGAGATCGACGTGGTCGAGGTCGATCCGCGTGTCGGTGAAATCGAGCTCGTGCCTCACGACGATACCGCGCCCGTTGAGGCACTGCCCATTCGCCCCGAATGGATGATCGTAGCGGAAGAAATCGACGTCGAGCGTCTTCGGATCCGTGTAGACGTTCTCGAGAACGGCGGACGGGCTGATCGCGCCCGCATAGAGGAGCGGCTGCCCCTCGGGCTCGAGCCCCTCCGTCTTGATATAGGCGTTGTCCTCGGTGCCGAAGGCGGCGCCATCCTCGGTCATGACGAAGAAGTCGTCCTGACGGATAATGACCGTCTCGCCCTGCTTCGGGTCGAGCCAGAAGTGGTGCACCGAGAGCGTGGTCTTCCCCGTGCCGCTGAGGCCGAAGAACAGGGCGCCCTTGTCCTCGAGCTTCTTCGCGCGCGCGTCGAAGGCGCGGATCACCTTGCCCCCCGCGTGAACGCCGAGGCCGCCGCCCTTGCCCTCCTTGAACCGCGCCTTCTCGAGGTACATCGCCATGCGGAGGTGCCCCTTCTTGATCTCGCCGAAGTAATCCGTGCCGAGCACGAAAGTCACGCGGTTCACCGCGTCGACGAGGATGACGCGCGGCTGGAGTTCGAGCTTCTTCGCCACGTCCCCCCACTCGGGCACCATGATGAGGACCTGGCCGGGATCCTTTTCCTCCTCGGTCGCCGGAAGATCGAATATGAGCTTGTTCCACATGACGAGGAGCCGCGCGAACTGTCCCGTCACGATCGTGCGGCAGTGGTGGGCGTGCTCCGGATGGAGCCCCATCTGCTTGTCCATGACAAGGAGCTGGACGCCGGAGGTCACGAGGTAGTCGGCCGCCGCCTGGAGAATCTTCTTCTGCCGCTCGTCGGGAGTGCCGAAGAACACCTCGGTGAAGGCGGCGGAGCGGTTCGTCACCCGCGAGATGAACGACGGGTTCCGGTATTTCGTGAGAACGTCCGGCGTGCCGCGCGCCCCGAGCGTCGTGGGGTCCTTGAGCGCGAGGTTCGTGATGACCTCGCGGTTCCGCACGAGCCGGTGACCGTCCTGGCCGGCCGCGGTGATTTTCGCGGCGAGGTCCTTTGTGAAGGTCGACGCGTAGGCGCCCATCAACTCTTCGGTTCCCATGTAATCTTGTGTTCTCCCTTCCTGTTATGGACGTCGGGGCCTGAGCTGGCGCACCGTATCGATGACCGTCCCGTCCCTGAACTCGATGAGGGCCACGATGCGGTCCTCGAAATCGGGCTTGACCGGCTCCCCCGTCATTCCAATCGCGATAGCATGGAGCTCCTCGATCGACTTGACGGGCAGCGAGCTCCCCTTGAGGCGCTCGACAATGTCGGGCCGCTTCGGATTCACGGCGATGCCGCGCTCCGTCACGATCACGTCGATCATCTCGCCGGGCGCCGTCACGGTCGTCACGCGCTCGACGACGATCGGCACGCGCCCGCGGACCAAGGGCGCCGTGATCATTGTCACGCGAGCGTCGCAGGCGTCCGTGAAACCGCCGATGCCGTGGAGGAGCCAGCCGTCGGAATGGGTGTTGACGTTGACGTTGAAATCGAGGTCGACCTCGGTCGCCCCGAGAATCGCCGCCGCGACCATCGTCGCGAAGTTCCCCTTCATGTGGTAATTGTACGAGGTGAACGGGTCAGTCTCGATGTGCTTCGGATTGTCGCGGAGAGAGGCGACCCCCGCCGTGTCGAACGCCTGCCCGTCGAGAATGCAGCCGACGAGCCCTTCCTTGAGGAGGCCGCAGAGAAGCTCGTTCGAGCCGCCTCGGGCGAAAGCGGCCTTGACCTTCTTCGCGCGCATGATCTCGGCGAGGTACTGGACGAAGGCGAGCGAGACGCCCCCCGCCCCCGCCTGGAACGAGAAATCCGGTTCGTCGAGGAGCCCCGCGTCCCGCACGAAATCGGCGGCGAGCTTCGCGATGAGCTGGCGCGTCGGGCTCCGCGTGATCTTCGTCGTGCCCGAGACGATCTTTTCCGGGTCGCCGAGCTTCTCGACGACGCACACGTGGTCGACGTTCCCGCCGCGGATGACCCACGGGTGGACCGGGAACGGCAGGAGGTTGTCCGTCACGACGACGACCTTGTCCGCGTAGAGCGAATCGGCGGCCGCGAAGCCGAGCGGCCCGCAGGCGGAGGGCCCCGAGAGCCCGTTCGCGTTCCCGAAGGCGTCCGCCGCGGGCGCGGCGATAAAAGCGACGTCGATGTGAAGGTCGCCGTCCTGGATCGCGCGGGCGCGCCCGCCGTGCGAGCGGAGCACGCAGACCGTCTTCATTCTCCCGAGAGAGCACGCGCGGCCGATCGGACCGTTCATCGAGCCCTCGATGTGAGAGATGACGCCGCGCTCGATGTACCCGACGAGCGGCTCGTGGACGGGGAAGAGCGCGGACGGCGCAAAGACGAGGTCCCTGAGCCCGCGCGCGGCGAGCCTGTCCGCGACCGCGTTCACCAGAAAGTCCCCGTCCCGCAGGTGATGGTGGAACGAAACGGTCATGCCGTTCTTGATGCCGCACGCGTCGATCGCCTCGTCGAGGCTCGCGCGGAGCTTGTTCTCGTAGTCGGCGGTCGAGCGAACCGGCGGGCCCGCCTTTCGTCCCGCGCCATGGTCCGCCCACGCGCCCGCGAACGGGCGAATCGCGCGACCGTCGATCTCGTCCGGGACCATTCTCCCGACCGCGTTCTTGATCATCTTCACGCCCCGCCACCTTCCTTCCTCGGTTTGATGAGGCCGAGGGCTTCCGCGAGCTTCAATATCTTCCTCGCGCGCGCCTCGATCGGCGCGTCGATCATCTTGCTTCCGAGGGCCGCCACGCCGCTCCCCTTCGCGCGGGCCTTCTCGAGCGCCGCGACCACCTTCTGCGCGTACTCGATCCGCTCGGGCGTAGGCGCGAACACCTTGTGTATCGGCTCGATCTGCCCCGGATGGATGACGCCTTTGCCCTCGAAGCCGAGGGCTATCGCCTCTTTCGTGCTCTCGATGAGCCCCGCCGTGTCGCGGATGTCGGAGAACACCGTATCGAGCGCCTGCACCCCCGCCGCCTTCGCCGCGAGCACGATGAGCCCGCGCGAGACGAAGCTCTCCCTGCCCTCCTTCGTTCGCTCGACGCCGAGGTCGGCGGTCAGATCCTCCGCCCCCCAGCACACGGCGACGACGCGGTCGCTCGCGCGCGCGATCTCATAGGCGTTGAGAACGCCGCGTGCCGTCTCGATGAGCGGCATGAAGAGGACCTTGTGCTCGAACCCGTGCTTCTTCTCGGCCGCGGCGACGAGCGCCTCGACGTCCGCGACGTCCTTCGCCTCGTTGCACTTCGGGATGACGAGCATATCGGGCCCCGCGGGGACGATCATCTCGATGTCGGCCTTCCCGTACTCGGTCTCGAGCGGGTTGATGCGCACGAGCTTTTCCGCCTCGCCGAAATCCACCGCCAGCAGCGTGTTGCGAACGAGTATACGCGCGGAGTCCTTTTCGGCGGGCGCGACTGCATCCTCGAGATCGAGAATGATCTCGTCGGCGCCGAAGAGCCCCGCATTGAGCATGAGGTCGGGGTTGTTGCCGGGAAGGTAGAGCCGCGTGCGCCTGAGCCTCTCGCGCCTCGGGGCGCGGAGCGGCACGCGGCGCTCCGGGAGCACGCCGGGCTCCTTGACCTTCTGGAGCCTCCGCACGGCGGCCTCGACCCGCGCTTTGATGACGAAGTCGAGGGCGCCGAGATCCTCGGTGACGACCTCGGCGTTCTTGACCCCGAGCTCGCCGAGCGTGCCCTCGATGGCGCTTTTGATCTTGTCGCCGAAGAGGTCCTGCACGGAGCTCTTGAGCTGCACGGTGACGCCGCCCGACTCCTTCTTCCTCAGGATGAGGAATATGTCGCTTTTCTGCTCTGTCCTTCCGACCTGCGTTTCATTCGATTCGGCCATGGCTCACTTCCACTCCCGAGACAAAAAGGGGCTCCGGCAGCCGTCCCGTCGCCGCTCAGAGCCGATCTCCTCGTAGGCTTATTACCATGCTCTATCACGCAATCCATTAATTATAGCAGAATGTACCGTTTTTCGGGGATTTTGTCAAAAGGGGAGAATTGCGGGGCGCCGCGCCGAGAGACATCGGCGCCCCGCCTCAAAGCCGCGCGCGCACTACTTGAACCTGCCGAACACGACGTCGAGCATGAAATGTTAACGCAACAGCACCATCTTCTTCGAGATCGTCTGCTCGCCCGCCGCGAGCCTGTAAAGATATATCCCCGAGGCCATCGAGTTCCCCGTTTCATCTTTGCCGTTCCACGCCACTGAATAGGAGCCCTTCTCCTGCTGCTTATCAACAAGACGTGCGACGCACTTTCCTGAGACATCGTAGATCTTGAGAGTCACGTTGCATTTCTCCGGAACGGAGTAGGCCACCGTCGTTGCGGGGTTGAACGGGTTCGGGTAGTTCTGGTGCAGTTCCATTAGCACCTTCGGCGTCTCGGCGGCCGTCAATACCGGGAAGCCATTGGCATCGACTCGCATGGCATAGATATCCCAGTTCGCGCCGTTGCGAAGGTCCTGCCATGTGACAATGGCGCCGCTGGCGCCATCTGAGACGATTGCCGGATACGCCTGACCCTGCGTCGCCGTGCAGACCCCGACGCCATTCGCCGTCCACTGAACGGCGCCCGAGGCATTCACCCGCTGGGCATAGATATCGTTATACCCGCTTCGGATGTCAAACCAGGCGACAACGGCGCCACCCATGCCATCGGACGTGATCACGGGATAATAGTCGTCTCCGTATGCCGTGCAGAGGGGAACGCCATTCGCGGTCCACTGAGCAGCCCCGGACGCGTTCACTTTCTGAGCATAGACGTCACGGTCCGCCCCGCTGCGGTAGTCATGCCACGCAACAATGGCGCCCCCGGCCCCGTCCGAGGCGATGGACGGCACCATCTGATCTCCCGTCGCCGTGCAGAGAGCCACGCCATCCACCGTCCACTGGACAGATCCCGAGGCATTCACCCGTTGGGCGTAGATGTCGTAGTTTGCGCTGCGTTGGTCATACCACGTGACGATGGCGCCGCCGGCGTCATCGGAGACAATCCCGGAACAGCATTGATCTCCGGTTGCCGCGCAGAGAGCCACGCCATCCGCCGTCCACTGGACGGCGCCCGACGCATTCACCCGCTGCGCATATATGTCATAGTTCCCGCTACGCTGGTCATACCAGCTTACGATGGCGCCCCCAGCGCCATCGGAGGCGATTATAGGAGAATACTGATCCCGGGCCGCCGTGCAGAGGGCGACGCCATTCGCCGTCCACTGGACGGTGCCCGACGCATTCACCCGCTGGGCATAGATGTCGTAATTGCCGCTGCGGTGATCATACCACGTGACAATCGCGCCCCCCGCGCCATCGGACAAGATAGCGGGAGAATACTGGGTGCCCGCAGCCGTGCAGAGGGCGACGCCATTCGCCGTCCACTGGGCGGCTCCCGAGGCGTCCACCCTCTGGGCATAGATGTCATAGCTCCCGCTCCGGTTATCGAACCACCCCACTATGGCGCCCCCGGCGCCATCGGAGGCTATCGCGTACGCGTACTGATCCCCGGCTGCCGCGCAGACGGCGACGCCATCCGCCGTCCACTGGACGGTTCCCGAGGCGTTCACTCTCTGAACGTAAACGTCATAGTTGCCGCTGCGTTGGTCCTGCCACGTGAAAATGGCGCCGCCCGCGCCATCGGAGGCGATCATGGGATACTGCTGATTCCCCGTTGCCGTGCAGATGGCGACGCCATCCTGGACCCAATTCGCCCACACGGACGGCGCGGCGATAACCAGAACACAGAGAACGACGAGCGGTGCTGGCTTCAGTAGCCTGCTCATAGCTGCTCCTCCTTCGAGGAATGTTCGTGCACCCGGATAAGAATTTTCGGTATGGCGGGATTATATCAGAACTGCTGCGGGAGGTACAGTGCAAAGGGGAAAATGGCGGGGCGCCGGGTCGAGAGACGTCGGCGCCCCGCTGTGTCCGGCCGCGCGTCATGAGCTGCTCATGAGCCGCCGCGCGGCATCTACTTCTTCTTCAGCGCGGGCCCGAGGCAATGCAGGGCCCCGCCGGTCGTCACGTCTCCGCCGAACATCTGCGGGAGGCCCGTGCCGAAGTACATTTTGCCGCCCGCGAGAACGATCGAGGTGCTGATGGAACCCATCGCCTCGCTCGTCCAGGCCAGATCCCCGGTCTTCGTGTTGTACGCCCGAATCAACCCGTCGAGGGAGCCCACGAAATAGAAGCCGCCCGCCGCGAACCCCGCCGTCGTCACCCCCGCCGGCTGCGCGTGAGCCTTCTTCCACAAGAGTTTCCCCGTCGCCGGCTCGAACGCGGCGATATCCATATCCATCGGATGCGTCGTATCGGCCGAGACGTACGTGAAGGCGTTGTTCGCCCAGGCGTAGACGCCCGCGCCGTCGATCGAGGCGCCCGCGAGGAATCCCCCGCCCACGGCGCCCGCGCCCAGCGAGTCGCTCCATACCACTTCACCCGACATCCGGTCGAGCACCCAGAGCTTCCCGCTCTTCTGGCCGGCAAGAACGAGCTTCCTCGCTTCGCCGCCTATCGTCACGTCAAGAAGCTGCGGTGGGGCGCCGAAATCGTAATCCGGCCCGCCCTTCGGCTGCGCCATGGTCCAGACGTCGTTCGGCGTTCCCTGCTTCGCCCATTTCACGATGCCGGTCTTCGCGTCGACGGCGATGATCGCATCCGACAGCTTCGTGGCCGCCCCGGTGTAGTTGTTGCCGGTCGTGAAATAGAGAATGCCGGCGTCCGGATCGAGCGCCAATCCGCTCCAGATCGCGACGCCGTTGCCGGTGCCCGTCACGGTCTTGCACTCCCAGACCTTCTTGCCGGTGAGGGCGTCGAACGCCACGACCTTGCCCTGAAAATCGGTCGTGAAGTTCGGCTGCTTGTCCATCGCCTCGTCCAGGGACGAAACCGGCACGTACACCATGCCGTTGTAATAGAGGAGGGCGCCCGTATTGCCCGAGAACGGCTTGTCGGCGAAATGTTTCTGCCACTTAACCTCGCCGCCCTTCGGATCGATGGCGAAGAGGTTGCCCTCTGCGCTCGCCTCGAAGAGCATATCGGCGCTCATCGTGCCCGTTCCCGAAAACCCGTGCCAGGCCCATTTCGGGTCGACCTCTTCAATGTTCTTCTGCCAGACAATCACGCCCGTGCCGGTGGCCACCGCGTAGATGTTTCCACTCCAGTCGGCGACATACACGACGCCCGTCCGAACGAGCGGCTTGCCCGTGATAAATCCCGCTGTCGGCGTTTTCCAGAGCACCGTGAGATCCTTCGGCCCCTCGCCTTTCGCGAGCGCCAGGGAGTCCGAATTCGCGTTGCGCGTATCCGGCGCCCACACGCTCTTCTCGCCGCACGCCGCGCAAAGGAAAGCGAGCGCGAGGACCATCGCCGCGAGCGCGCTGAACGTTCCGATTCTCTTCACGGACACACCTCCTGATTTCGAGTTGATAACCTCGCCCGATTCGAAACAGCGCATATAAGGTAAAATCAATGCGCCCTCTCGTAAAGAGAAATCGAAACGGTCCGGGAAGGGCCGCGCGGCTACTTCAGCATGAACTTTATGGGCACGGCGACGCTCGAGGCCACGGCCTTGCCCTTCAGCAAGGCGGGCTTGAAGGAAAATTTCATCGCGGCGTCGATGGAGCTCTTCTCGAACAGAGGTTTGAGCTCCTGACGTTTCGCCTTATCGAGCTTCTTGGCGGCTTCGCCTTGAAGCTCGGCCCGGTACACGCTGGGCTTGTCCGGCACACTGTCCGGGTGGACGACTTCCGCCTTTGTGACCTTGCCCTTCTTATCCACGGTGATTGACAGCAATATCAACGCTTCGACGCCCAGCTTCTTCGCCTCTGCGGGATATACCGGTTGCACGGTCTTCATCAGCACCGGCCCCGTATCGAACGCCTTGCCCTTCGGGGGTTTCCGTATCAGGGTTCTGCTCGAGTCCGGGTTCCCCGCGCGGTCCGCCCGCATCGGGGCGGGGTAGAATGTGGCGCCGATGACGATGACCGCCGCGACGACGATCAGGATCCGATACTGGAGACGCATGGTGTACCTCCGCTGATTCAGGATCGAAAGACATTTGAGGCGCCGGTGGAAGAGCGAGCCCCCCGCCGCCGCCGTGGCGAAGGCCGGCGACGCGAGACCGAGCTCGAGCGTCCGCGCGAGCGCTACGGTTAATGCAGCTTGAACCGTATCGGCACGGCGACGCTCGAGGGCACGGCTTTCCCCTTCAACGTAGCCGGTTTGAAAGAAAATTGCATCGCGGCGTCGATGGCGCTCTTTTCGAACAGGGGTCTCATCCTCGCGGCCTCGATGGTGCTGTCCCCGAATTCGGACCTGAGCTCCTCGAGCTGCGCGCTGTCTATCTTCTGAACGGCGGGTTCCCCGAAGATCTCCGGATTGTCCGGGTCGATCACTCGTGCCTTCATGACCTTGCCGCTATCATCCACGGCGATTTCCAGCAATACAGTCGCTTCGACGCCCAGTTTCCGGGCCTTCTCGGGGTATACGGGGCGCGGGGTCTTGAGCAGCACCGGCGCCGTATCGAACTCATAATAGGAACCGCTTGCGGTGCGTTGATCTATAACCTTGCTCGAGTCCGGCTTCCCCGCGCGGTTCGCCCGCATCGGCGCGGGGTAGAATGTGGCGGCGATGACGATGACCGCCGCGACGACGATCGGAATTCGATACTGGAGACGCATGGTATACCCCCCCGGATTCTCGGTGCATTCTTCGTGAAGATCTTCCCCTGCGGACCCAATCGATGCTATAATTAATATAATTGCGGCAATTCCGGAGATCAATATGTCAAATAATGGAAAGGCGCTTGGCCTGATTCTGTCGGTCGCGCTCGGGGCGCTACCGGCCGCCGCGGCTCATTCGACGAGCCTGTACGTCGGCAATGGAAGCGGAGCGACTCTGAAACAGACGATCGACGGCGCCCAGGCCGGAGACACAATCATCGTCGGACCGGGCACCTACACGACTCCCAGGGGCTATTGGGTTTCGAGACCTCTGCACATCATCAGCGAGAAGGGGCCGTCGGAGACGATCATCGCGAACCGGGGCTATTGCGTCGGCGTCGGGGGACCATGCTACGGATCGTTCGGATTCTACCTCTACGGCTTCGTGGGGAACTTCACGATCAAGGGCTTTACGTTTCGTGACCATTTTTACGGCGACTACGGACTGGAAGGACAGGGTATCTGCGTGGTGCAGGTCTCGGGAACCATCTCGGGCAACGTCTTCAGCCATAATATTTACGGCGTCGAGGCTGTGGAAGCCCCCAGGGTCATCATAGAGAACAACCTTTTCCAGAACAACTCTTACGACGGAGTGATGATCTCGTCGGGTCAGTCGGCGGAGATTCGTTTCAACACCTTCGCGAGCAACTTCGGCTCCATCTGGCTTGCCGGTTCCGCGGGCAATGCTGTCGTGCGAAACAACATCATGGTCCTGGGCTACCGGGGCATTGTCGCTGATAGCTCCGCCACGTTTACACTCTCGTGTAACGATATCTGGGGCAGCGTGAAAGAGAATTGCTACGGCCTCTCGACCGGCTGCATAGGGGTCGACGGGAATATCTCCGTCGATCCTCTCTTCTGCAACGGATACTACCTGCACCAGGGATCCCCCTGTCTCGGCGCGAACACGCCCTCAGCGTGCGGCGGCGACTATATGGGCTGCTACCCCGTTGCATGCGAGGTCGCCGTCCAGGGAAAATCATGGGGAAACATAAAATCAATTTTCAAATGATCTCCCCGATCGTCCCGCCGGCGGGCCGCCATGCCCAACCTCGCTCCTCAGATTGATATTGCGCCATACCATAAATTATGAGACAATTCTCCCGCCTTTTTTCCCCGATTTTCGGTTCTACAAAACTGTTTCACCCGCACCTTAGATCGAGAGAGGTGAATGTATGGTCAAACGAGTCGCAATTGTCGGCATCGGGACAACCGGCTTCCGGCCGATCACCCCCGATGTCTCCTACCGGGAGCTCATCTTCGAGGCGGCCCGGAAGGCGTACACGGACGCCGGCATCGAGCCGAGCGAGATCGGCGGCTTCATCACGGCCGCCGAGGACTTGCTCGAAGGCTACAGCATCTGCGACGAGTACTGCCCCGACCAGATCGGCGCGGTCCTCAAGCCGACGCAGACGATCCCCGGCGACTTCATCCAGGCCCTTGCGACCGGCTACATGATGATCATGACCGGCGCCTTCAAGACGGTCGCGATCGAGAGCCACAGCAAGGCGTCCAACGTCAAGAACATCGACGAGCTGATGGGCTTCGCCTTCGATCCCGTCTACAACAGGCCCCTCCGCGAGACGCCGCACGCGGTCGCGGGGCTCGAGATGACCCGCTACATGTTCGAGACGTGCACGTCCTCCGAGCAGTGCGCAAAGGTCGTCGTGAAGAACAAATCGAACGCGATGCGGAATCCCTACGCGGCCTTCGCCGCCGAGATCACGGAGCGCGACGTCATGAACTCGGACCCGATCTCCCTCCCGCTCCACCGCCTCGACATCGCCCCGCACGCGGACGGCGCCGTCGTCGCGGTCATAGCGGACGGCGAGACCGCGCTCGCCCTCTCGGAAACCCCGATCTGGATCGAGGGGCTCGGCTGGTGCACCGACACGCCGACCCTCGAGATGCGCGACTGGGGCGAGGCCGCCTACGCGCGCCTCGCCGCCGAGATGGCCTACAAGATGGCCGGCATCGCCAATCCCGCCGGCATGATCGACTTCGCGGAGATCTGCGACGAGTACTCGTACAAGGAGCTCCAGCACATGGAGGCCCTCAAGCTCTGCCGGCCCGGCGAGGCGGCGCATCTCCTCGAGAGCGGCGTGACGAGCTTCGCGGGAGATATCCCCGTCAACGTCTCGGGCGGCGCGCTCGGCGTCGGCCATCTCTTCGAGGCGTCCGGCGCGCACAAGATCCTCGAGCTCGTCGAGCAGCTTCGCGGCGAGGCGGGCGCACGGCAGATCCCCGACGTGAACATCGGCCTCGCGCAGGTCTGGCGCGGCGTTCCGACCGCGACGGGAGCGGTCGCCATTCTTTCGAACATGTAGGAGGTCTCTTGCAATGGGAATGAGGAAAGTAGCAATCGTTGGAGCGGGCATCACGAAGTTCGTGCGCCGCGCGCAGGAGACGGGAAAGGAGCTTTCCTGGCAGGCCTCGAAGATGGCGCTCGACTCCTGCGGTCTCACGCTCGACGACGTCGACATGGTGACGCTCGGCACGGCCCCCGACGCCTTCGACGGCGTCCACATGAAAGGCGAATACCTCGCCGACGGCGCCGGCGCCCACCGGAAGCCATACATGCGGCACTACGTGGGGGGCGGCACGGGCGTATTCAGCCCGATCCACGGGTGGTTCCACGTGGCGAGCGGCATGGCGGACATCTGCCTCGTCGTGGCCGAGGAAAAGATGTCGAGCTGCCACCCGCATCCGCAGGGCGCCTTTCTCACGATATTCGACCACACGACCGAGCAGCCCCTGAAGCCGACGCTCATATGGATCTTCGCCCTCGAGATGAACCGCTACATGCAGACCTACGGCATCTCGAAGGCGGACATCGCGCGCGTCTCGGTCAAGAACAAGGGTAACGCCCTCGACCACCCCTCGGCGCAGGTCGCCGAGAAGATCACGGTCGAGGACGTCCTCAACAGCGAAACGCTCTGCTGGCCGGTCAATCGCCTCGACATCAGCCCGGCCTCTGACGGGGCGGCGGCCGTCGTTTTGGCGAGCGAGCGCGTCGCGCGGCGCCTCACCGACAAGCCGGTCTGGATCGACGGTGTGGGATTCTCGATCGACACGGCCTACTGGGCGACGCGCGATCTCTCGTACCCGCGCTACGTCGAGACGGCGGCGCGCATGGCGTACGACATGGCCGGCATCAAGGAGCCGTCGAAGGAGATCCACGTTGCCGAACCCTACGATCCCTTCGATTACAAGGAGCTCCACCATATGGAGGGCCTCATGCTCTGCCCGCGCGGCGAGGCGGCCCGCCTCACCGCCGAGGGCTACACGGCGCGCGACGGCAACATGCCGATCTGCCCCTCCGGGGGCGCCCTCGGCGTCGGGAACCCGATCGCCGCGACCGGGCTCATGAAGGTCATCGAGATATTCCTCCAGCTCCGCGGCGAAGCGGGCAAGCGCCAGGTCCCGGGCAAGCCCACCTGCGGCCTCGCGCAGGCGTGGGGGGACCTCATGCAGATGGGAACGGTCATCGTACTGAGAAGCCACTAACAAGGAGCAGGAACCATGGATCTGGACAAGTGCGAGCTCGGAGGGACACACCTCAAGTCTTCCGACTTCGAGAAATGCAAGGTGCTCACGACCGAGTGGATTCCCAATCTCGCGTACGCCTGGGACGACGGCGTCGCCATCGGGCGCTACCTCGCGGAGCTCAAGGAGGGGAAGATCATCGCGCGCGTGTGCCACGAGTGCCACCGCATCATGATCCCGCCGCGGATGTTCTGCGAGCTCTGCTTCCGGCCGACTGACGAGTGGGCCTACGTCGAGGACACGGGCGTCGTCAACACCTTCAGCATCGCCTACGTCAACTGGGACGCCTCGCGCCGCGGCCCCAAGGAGCCGCCCCTCATCCCCGCCGTCATCGAGATCGACGGGGCGACGCAGGGCATGGGGATCATGCACATGCTCGGCGAGGTGGATCCCGACGCCGTCAAGATCGGGATGAAGGTGCGCGCCGTATGGAAGAAGCCCGGGGACCGGACGGGCGCGATCACGGATATCCTCTACTTCAAGCCGCTCCGCGCCGCCGCCCCGAAGAAGGCCCGCGCGGGACGGAAGCGCTGAGGGGGCACTGACAATGGCAATCACGGAAAAGATGTCGAAGAACACGACCCCGACCCACTGGGAAGGGGAGATTCCCGTCAACTTCGTCTACACGTACGGGCTCGCCGGCGAGGCCTTCTTCAGGGCGATCAAGGACAAGGGAACGTTCCTCGGAGCGCGCTGCGACGAGTGCGACGTCACCTTCGTCCCGCCCAAGATCTACTGCGACCGCTGCTTCGCCGAGCTCAAGAAGTTCATCGACGTGGGGACGGTCGGCTACGTCGACACGTTCACGGTGAGCTTCAGGAACATGGACGGCTCCGAGAAGGACAGGCCGCGCATTCTCGCGATGGTCAAGATCGAGGGCACCGACGGCGGCATCATTCACTACCTCGAGGGCATCGGCATCGAGGAGGTGGCCCTCGGGCTTCCCGTACAGGCCATCTTCAAGCCGAAGGCGCAGCGCACCGGTTCGATAGACGATATCGTCGGGTTCGGGCCGCTGAAGCGCTAGCCGCCCCGGGAAGGAAAAAGAAGAAGCGCCGAAGCGGTTCACGCCCCGGCGCTTTTTCTTTGCCCCAAAATTCCTTGCCCCGAAAGAAAGAAGGATGGGCTGAAATCAACCCCGACTTCAACCCATCCTCAGGAGTCCCGAAGGGTAGGGTGCGATCTTGCTGCCTATTCTCCTTCGGCCTTACGCCACCACGTCGAGCCTATCATTCACGATGGGGGTCCCCGAACCCTTTTGACAACTGCAACCGCGGGCTCAGATCAGGCACACGTGTCGCGTATTTGATAGCTAAGTATCAATAACCGTGCCATTACGGGGATCCGCGGGCTCAGCTACTAATGGCACGGCATAATCGCGCATGGGTCCGAAATTTCGCGCTCCTAACAAAATGCCAACAAACGAGTTGCAAACCGATGCGGATCCGAGGTGTGACAGGCAGATGCAAGCTCCGATGCGCGCAAATTATAGCACGGCGTTCCTCGATGTCAATAAGGATTTTTTACTGCGGGGGGTTTTGAGTAAAAATAGTTTCCTTAGATAGA
>JBEKAW010000025.1:0-13947 GCA_050015715.1 Candidatus Krumholzibacteriaceae bacterium | reverse complement strand
TCCAGGGCACGTGCCGCGCCGGCGAGCCTTTCGACGGCCGAGCCTTCCGCTCCCTCGAGCAGCCCGCGCGACTCCTCGAGCGCCGAGATGAACTTCTGTTTGTTCTCGAGCTGCCTGATGCGCGATTCGAGTCTCCGATCGACACCCGCCTCGAGCTTGAGCTCTTCGAGCTCCGCGAGCTGAAACCTGAGATAGTCCTCGCGCCGGCGGTGTTCCTCATCCGCCGCCACGAGGCGTTCGAGATGTTCCGAGAGCCTCGCGAATCGCTCGATCGCACCAATCGCGCGGACGAGAAGCTCGCCGTAGTCACCCCACGAATCGAGGTAGAGAATATGGTTCGCGGCGTCGAGAAATTCCTGCTGCCTGTGCTGCCCGTGGAGCTCGAGGAGCGCGCCGGCCGACTCCTGCGCCGACGAGACGGTCGCGAGCATGCCGTTGATCCAGATCCGGTTGCGTCCGTCCGCCGAAAGCTCCCGCCGTATCGAGAGCTCCGTTTCCTCCCCGCTCATTCCGAGCTTCTCGCGCAACGGCCAAGCGCCGTCGACCGTGAATACACCTTCGACCGAGAGGCTCCCTTCGCCTTTTCGGATGAGCGACTTCTTCGCGCGCGAGCCCGAAATGAGCTCGACCGCGGCGAGGATTATCGATTTCCCGGCGCCCGTCGAGCCTGTCATGACGTTGAGCCCCGCGCCGAACGGGATGACGGCGTCCTCGACGATGGCCAGATTCCGGATCCTGATCTCCCTGAGCATCCCCAACCTCCCCCGGTCAATGGTCCTGGCGAAGCATTCCCCCCCAGCGCAGCTTTCGCCTCACGAGATCGTAGAAGCTGTATCCTTCCGTGACGATGAGCTTCGTCGCCTTCGGGCTCCGCCGGAACACGAGGCGTTCGCCCGCCCCCACCGAGCACGACTGCTGCCCGTCGATCGTGAGCAGCGTCTCCGGTCCCTGCTCGACGAGCGCGATAGAGAATCGCTCCCCCGCGCTCACAACGATCGGTCGCACCGAGAGGGAATGGGGACAGAGCGGCGTGATGACGAAGGCCTCGACGCTCGTCGGATTGATGATCGGCCCCCCCGCCGCAAGCGAGTAGGCGGTCGACCCGGTCGGTGTCGACACGATCACGCCGTCCGCGAGGTACTCGCCGAGCACCGCGCCGTCGATCGTCGTCTCGACGTGAATGACGCGGGAAACGCCGACCCCGTGAAGAACCGCGTCGTTGAGCGCGGAGAAACTCCTGGGCTCCCCCGGCGCGCCTTCGCGGCCGACCTCGAGCCGCAGCCGGTTCTGGACGGAGTATCTTCCCGCGAAGAGATCGGCGACCGCCCGCTTCGGATCGTCCTCGGCGAGGAAACCGAGACTCCTGATCTTGATTCCGAGGATCGGTATTTCGTGCTCGACGACCATCCGGGCCGCCATGAGGAGCGTGCCGTCCCCGCCGAGCGCGAGAACGGCGTCGCAGCCCCCGAACGATTCGACGCTCTCCACCATTCCCGCGGCCGCGAGCCGCGCCGTCTCCTCGAGCCCGCATACGGAGACGTTCCGTGGAATGAGACCGAGCACGCCCGAGACCACGTCCCGTATCTCTTTCTTGTGCACGTTCGCGACAAGCCCGAGCCTCATGATCTTCATCGTATTCCTCCCTGGCCCGCTTCCCGCTGTGAGTCGATGCCGCGCCGCACCGCCTCCGCCACCCCTTCCGGCGTGAGGCCGATCTCTCCCAGTAGCTCCGCCCTCGTCCCGTGGGGCACGAAACGGTCCGGTATCCCGAGGACCGTGATTCTGTTCGCGAGAGCGCGCCCGGCACAGAGCTCGAGCACGGCCTCGCCGAAACCTCCCACGACAGCGTTCTCCTCGAGAGCGAATATGGGGGCTCCCGACGCGGCGACCGACAGGATGAGACCGGCATCGAGCGGCTTGATGAACTTCGCGTCGACGACGGCGACGGCGACCCCGGAGCGAGCGAGAATGTCGGCCGCTCCCTCCGCGACCCCCACCATCGAACCCACGGCGACGAGCGACGCGTCCGCCCCCCGACGCAGGAGCTCGCCCTTTCCGATGACGGTCGCATCGCCTGCGGGCCGCGCATCGATTCCCGCGGCCGCGCCTCGCGCGAACCGGAGCGCAATGGGTCCCTCGTCGTAGGCCAGAGCCGCGCGCAACATGTTCCGGAGCTCTCCCCCGTCGCGCGGGGCCATTATCACCATTCCGGGAACGAGGCGAAGATAGCTCAGGTCGAAGGCCCCGTGGTGCGTCGGTCCGTCCTCGCCGACGAGCCCGGCGCGATCGATGACGAAGCGCACCGGAAGACGCTGGAGCGCCACGTCATGGATGATCTGATCGAATCCCCGCTGGAGAAAGGTCGAGTAAATCGCCACGAAGGGTTTCAATCCCGACCGCGCGAGCCCCGCGGCGAACGTGACCGCGTGCTGCTCGGCGATCCCGACGTCGAAGAACCGTTCGGGATAGGTGAGCGCGAACGTGGAGAGCCCCGTCCCTTCCTTCATCGCCGCCGTGACGGCGACGACGCGCGGGTCGCTCCGGGCGAGCTCGACGAGCGCGGCGCCGAATACCTCGCTGTACGTCGGTTTCGTTCCCGTGACGCCCGGGTCCCCGGTGGCGGCGGAGAAGCTCCCGATGCCGTGGAACTTCTCGGCGTCATTCTCCGCGAACGCGTATCCTTTCCCTTTCTTCGTCATGACGTGCACGATAACGGGGCCCGGAACATCCTTGACCTGCGTCAGCGACGCGATGAGCTGCTCCATGTCGTGACCGTCGAGGGGCCCGAGGTAGCGGAAGCCGAGCTCCTCGAAGACCATGTCGGGCACGACGAGATTCTTGATGCTCTCCTTCATCCGCCGGGCGAGCTTTCGGGCCTTGAGACCATATCGCGGCACCTTTCCGAGGAGCTCCCACACGTCCGCCTCGAACTGCAGGTACACCTTCTTCGTCGTGATTCTCGTCAGATAGCGCGATAGAGCGCCAACGTTCTTCGAAATCGACATCTCGTTGTCGTTGAGAACGATGATGAATTTGTTCTTCTTGAGGTGCCCCGCCTGGTTGATTCCCTCGAAGGCGAGCCCGCCGGAGAGAGCGCCGTCACCGACGACCGATATGACATAGTGATTCTCGCCGCGCAGGTCGCGCGCGACGGCAAGCCCGAGCGACGCCGATATCGCCGTGCTCGCGTGACCGACGCCGAACGCATCGTGCTCGTTCTCGACGATGCTCGGAAAACCGCTTATCCCACCGCGGGTTCTCAAACCCTCGAACGCCTCTCTCCGCCCCGTGATGATCTTGTGCGCGTAGCTCTGATGCCCCACGTCCCACAGGATCTTGTCGCGGGGCGAATCGAAGACGTAATGGAGCGCGAGCGCGATCT
The DNA here is from genome assembly GCA_050015715.1 of Candidatus Krumholzibacteriaceae bacterium. Taxonomy (GTDB): domain Bacteria; phylum Krumholzibacteriota; class Krumholzibacteriia; order Krumholzibacteriales; family Krumholzibacteriaceae; genus SSS58A. The sequence goes on along the minus strand of JBEKAW010000025.1, from coordinate 10,565 downwards.
CGACCGCGCCGAGGCTCGATGCGAGGTGCCCCCCCCGCCTGGATACGATCTCTATGATGTACTCCCTGATCTCGCAGCTCAGGGTCTTCAGCTCCTCGAGCGAGAGCTCCTTGAGGTCCCCGGGGGTCTGGATTCGATCGAGTAGAGCCATGCGCGTCGCTCCGCGTTAGAGAATCAGGTAGGTGCCGACGACGCCGAGCGCCGTTCCGCACAGGACGTCGAGAGGCTCGAACCGCCGCGCCCGGAGCTCCCCGTCGCTCGCGATATCGCGGTAGCTTTCGACACTCGAGATGATCCTGTTGAGCACGTGTGTCTGCTTGCCCTTCTCCCCCTTGAGCCGCGTCGTGTCATGAATGATGATGACGGTATATACCGCGGCGACGGAGAACAGAATGGACGAGTACCCGTACTTTATTCCGATCGTCGCCGACAGGGAGCTGAACACGGCGGAATGCAGGTTCGGCATTCCGTCGATTTGCGCGAGCTTGCCGATACTGATCTTCTTCTCCGCGACGAGATAGACGAGCATCTTGACGATCTGCACGAGACACCCGCACATGATGGGTGCGATAAAGATCTCGCGGTATAGAGCCTGTTTGAACATTTCAGGATAAACGCTCGGCGATCAATGAAAAAAGGTACTGAAGGTAGCCTTCGTCTCCCAGCCCCCGAATCCTGCGCGCCGCTTCGGCGATGAGCCCGCCCGCCGTCTCGCGGGACCGCTCGATTCCGAAGGATGCCGGGTAGGTGATTTTCCCCTTTTTGCCGTCCTTCCGCAAGGCTTTTCCGACCTTCTCCGCGCTCCCCTCCACATCGAGAATATCGTCGACGATCTGGAACGCCAAGCCCGCGGCGCGGCCGATATCATGAATCTCCGTTCTCGTCCGCTCGCTCGATCCGGCCAGCGCCGCGCCGATCGAAAGGGAGGCCGCGATGAGCTCGGCGGTCTTGCGCGAGTGGATGAAGCCCACGAGCTCCTCGGTTTGCTCGCTTCCGACGGCCTCGACGTCGGCAACCTGCCCTCCCACGAGGAACCGCGAACCGGCGGCCCGGCCCAGAATGCGGACCGCCTCGGCGACGTTCGCGGGAGGGGCCGCGCACCGGGCGAGGCTCTCGAACGCGAGCGCCTGCAGCGCATCCCCGGCGAGGATGGCGATCGCCTCGCCGTACCGTTTGTGGCATGACGGCTTCCCGCGTCTGACATCGTCGTCATCGAGCGCGGGCAAGTCGTCATGAATGAGCGTGTACGCGTGCAGGCACTCGATAGCGCATCCCGCCTCGAGCGCTCCATCCGGAAAGGGATCGCCGCAGAGCCCGTGCGCACCGAGACAGAGAGCCGCCCGGATGCGTTTCCCGCCGCCGATCGTCGCATACCGCATCGCGCCATGAAGGGACTCCGGCGGTTCGCCTTCGGGTGGAAGAATCGCCGCGAGGCGCTCTTCCACGGCCCGCCGGGCCCCCGCGAACCTCGCTTCGAAATCGGTGCTCGTCGGTCTAGTCATCTTCTTCGCCGGCCTGGCCGGCAATCTCCTCGGTGAGGCGTTTCATGCGACTCTCCGCCTCGTTCAGAATCTGACGGCAGAGGTTCCCGAGCCTCATCCCTTCCTCGTACAGTTTTATGCTGTCCTCGAGGGGCACATCCCCTTCCTCGAGCCTTTTTACGATCTCGTTGAGACGCCCGAGCGCCTCCTCGAAGCTCACCTTCTTTGCCATGGGCTCAGTTTCCTCCCTTTCCGCGTGACCGTGCAGAGGGCATCGCCGTCGTGAAAATGCACCGCCATTTCGGAATCCTTCGCGACGTTCTCGACGCGCGGCAGAACCCGCGAGCCGTCGCTCGTCGTGCACACCGTATAACCTCTTCTCAGGACAGCCCGCGGATCGAGCGCGGACAGGGCATGCACGGTGCCTGCCAGCTCGTTTCCGCGGCCGGAGAGCCTTCCCCCCGCTCCGGAGCGCAGCATCGCGAGACTGTGCCCGATGCGTTCCCGCGAAACGTGAATATGCCCTCCCGGGCTCCTCAGCGAAAGTCGTCCCACGGCGGATCCGAGCGCGTCTCCCGACGTCCGCGCGCGCTCCCGGACCGCTTCCCGCATCCCGGCCCCGTGCGAGTCGAGAGCGCCGTCAAGCTCGCTCCGGCGAACGCGCCACCACTCGCACAACCCATCGAGCGAATCGTCCACGTCGAGCTCTGAACGCTCCATGCGTCGCTCGATCGCGGGAAAGGCGCCGCTCCGGACGAGATACTCGACGAGGTGAAACCTGTTGTCCAGCGAACCCTTCCCGAGAAGCGTGATCCGGTTCATCGCGTCGGCGACGGTCCGCTCGACGTCCCGCGCGAGCGGAGTCGCCAGCTCCGCCGCCGCCGTCGGCGTCGCGGCGCGCATATCGGCGACATAATCGGCCACCGTCGTATCGATCTCATGCCCGATTCCCGTGATGACCGGATGGACGGACCCGGCGATCGCGCGGGCCACGTCCTCGAGATTGAAGGCCCAGAGATCCTCGATGCTCCCGCCCCCCCGCGCGAGAATGACCGTGTCGATATCGGCAATCGCGTTGACGGTCTCGAACGCGTCCGCGATCGATCGCGCCGCGCCCGGCCCCTGCACCTCGGCCGGAACGTGCACGACCCCCGCGACGGGCCATCTCCTCGCGATTGTGTCGAGGATGTCCCGGATCACCGCTCCCGTCGGCGAGGTGATGACCGCGATTCTCGACGGATAACGGGCGATGGGCCGCTTCCGCTCGTCGGCCGTGAGCCCCTCGTCCCTGAGGCGCTCGAGAAGGCGCCTGAATTCGAGCTCCATGTTCCCCCGCCCGGCGGGGATAAGATCCGTCGCGATGAGCTGCGTCTGCCCGGAGCCGCCGAAATGCGAGATGCGTCCCGGCGCGATGACGAGCATGCCGTTCTCGGGCATCTGCGCGATCCGCTCCGCGTACCTGCGGAAGAGCACGGCGTGGAGCATGCTCGCGCTATCGCGCAGCGTGAAATACATGTGCCCCGATGTATGATGCTTGAGGTTAGCGATCTCCCCGATGACGCTGACGCGGGGGAATTCCGATTCGAGGTGCTGCCTGACGGCGTCCGAGATCTCCGTCACCGTGTATACGTCCCGCTGCGCCTCGCCGAACGATTCGTGCGGGATACTACCGTTCATTCTCCACTCCGTGCGCCCATTTCGCGGCCTGGAGCGTGTTCCGCATGAGCATCGCGACGGTCATGGGCCCCACGCCGCCCGGAACGGGCGTGATCAACGATACCTTGGGGTACGCGGACTCGAAATCCACATCCCCCGTGAGGCGGTATCCCTTCTTCGCCGCCGGATCCGCGATCCGGTTCGTCCCGACGTCGATGACGACCGCCCCGTCCTTGATCATGTCCCCCGTGATGACGTGCGCCTTTCCGATGGCCGCGACGAGTATGTCGGCGTCCCGCGTGACGGCGCCGAGATCCTCCGTCCGGGAATGGCACACGGTGACGGTCGCGTTTCCGCTCCGGTGCTTCCGCGCGAGGAGAAGCGCCACCGGCTTGCCCACGAGAATGCTCCTTCCGACGACGACGGCGCGCTTTCCCTCCGTCTCCACGCCGTAGCGCGCGAGCAGCTCCAGAATGCCGCGCGGCGTGCACGGGATGAAGCGAGGCTTGTCCGACGCGAGACGGCCGACGTTGTACGGATGGAGCCCGTCGACGTCCTTCGAGGGCGAAATCCGCTCGATGACCGTCTGCTGATCGATGTGCGGCGGCAGCGGCATCTGCACGAGAACGCCGTCGACGCCGCGGTCGGCGTTGAGCCTGTCGATGCGCTCGACGAGATACGAGGCTTCGACCGAGGCCGGAAGCTCGATGAGCGAGGAACCGATCCCGCACCGGGCGGCGGCGGTAACCTTGTTCTTCACGTACGTCTGCGAGGCCGGATCCTCCCCGACGATGATCACCGTGATGAAGGGCGCCCGATGGCGGCTCGCGAAATCCGCCGCCTCCGCGGCGACTTCCGAGAGGATGCTCTCGGCCGCCGCTTTCCCGTCTATCACCTTGTCCGTTCCCGGAATCATGGCTGCTCCTCGTGGATATCGATCACCTCGCGGACCCGCAGGACCTCCCGGGCGCGTCCCGTCGCGTCGTCGATATCGACGAGCAGGCCGCCGATGCACACGGGGCCGCTCGCCACTTCGAATCGAACGGGCATCGCGCGGGTGAACCGCTCGATCACCTGGTCCTTCCGGACCCCAATGACCGAATCCACCGGGCCCACCATACCGACGTCCGTTATGAAGGCGGTGCCGCCGGGAAGGATGCGCTCATCGGCGGTCTGCACGTGCGTATGGGTCCCCACGACCGCGCTCACGCGTCCGTCGAGGTGGGCCGCGAGCGCCTGCTTCTCGCTCGTCGCTTCAGCGTGGAAATCGACGAGGATGATCTTCACGCCCGGCGGAATCTCGGACAGGATCGCGTCGGCGCCCCGGAAGGGGCAGTCGATCGGAATCATGAAGGTCCGTCCCTGGAGATTGATGAGGGAGATGGGCGTCCCCTTGATCTCCCGCACGACGAACCCCCTGCCCGGCACTCCGGGCGGATAGTTCGCCGGGCGGAGAATGTCATCACGGGAATCGAGAAGCCCGACTCCCTCCCGCTTGTCCCAGACGTGATTCCCGCTCGTCATGAGATCGACGCCCGAAGCCACGATCTCCTCGATCACCTTCTGAGTCACGCCGAAAATGCCGGCGGCGTTCTCCACGTTCCCCACGCAGAGATCGACGGCGAGGCGCTCCTTGACGGCGTCGAGCCCTTCCGCGAGCGCCCGTCTGCCGGCCTTCGAGATAATGTCGCCGAGAAACAGAACACGCATAGATTCCCCCGCGTCAACGGGCGTAATCGACCGCCCTCGTCTCCCGCACGACGACCACCTTGATCTGGCCCGGGTATTCCATGTCTCCCTCGATCTTGCGGGCGATCTCCGAGCACAGGTCCATCGCCTGCGCGTCATCGATTCTCTTGAAATTCACGAGGATTCGAATCTCGCGACCGGCCTGGATCGCGTAAGACTTTTCGACGCCGTCGAACGCGTCGGCGATCTTCTCGAGCTTCTCGAGGCGCCTGATATAGTTCTCGAGAGTCTCGCGCCGCGCGCCGGGGCGCGCTCCCGAAATGGCGTCCGCGGCGGACACGAGGTGCGTCAGCATCGAGGTCGCCTCGATGTCCTCATGGTGCGCGGCGACGGCGTTCACGATCTTCTCGTTCTCCCCGTAACGTTTCACGAGCTCCCCGCCGATCGTCGCGTGCCCGCCCTCCATCTCGTGGTCGGCCGCCTTGCCGATGTCGTGGAGGAGGCCGGCGCGCTTGGCGATCACCGGGTCCGCGCCGAGCTCGCCCGCCAGGAGACTCGACAGGTACGCGACCTCCTTCGAATGCTGGAGCACGTTTTGACCGTAGGAAGTGCGGTACTTGAGACGCCCGAGGAGCTTCACGAGCTCGGGATGGAGCCCGTGGATGTTGAGATCGAGGCACGTCTGCTCGCCGATCTCGCGGATCTCTTCGAGGAGCTCCTTCCGCGTCTTCTCTACGATCTCCTCGATGCGTCCCGGATGGATCCGCCCGTCCTTCACGAGCTTCTCGAGGGAGAGCCGCGCGACCTCTCGTCTGATCGGGTCGAATCCCGACAGAATGACCGCCTCCGGCGTGTCATCGATGATGACGTCGATACCCGTCGCATTCTCGAACGCCCTGATGTTGCGCCCCTCGCGCCCGATGATGCGCCCTTTCATCTCGTCGCTCGGAAGATCGACCACCGAGACGGTCGATTCGACGACGTGGTCCGCCGCGCATCGTTCGATCGCGAGCGTGAGGATCTCGCGGCTTTCCTTGACGGCGTTCCGATCCGCCTCCTCGCGAATGTCGCGGATCTTCTTCGCGGCCTCGTGCCGCGCCTCGCTTTCGAGGTTCGAAATGAGAAGCTTCTTCGCCTCGTCCTTGCTCATGCCGGCGATCTTCTCGAGCTTGTCGTTCTGCATCCGGAGCACGTGGTTGAGATCCTCGTGCTTGTCGGCGACCGCCTGGAGCTTGCCGTCGAGGAGTTTCTGCTTCTCGGCGACCTCCTGCTCGCGATTCTCCAGGTAATCGACCTTCCGGTTGATGTTCTGCTCCTTCTCCTCGAGGCGCCGCTCCTGCTTCTTGAGCTCCTGCCGCCCCTCCTGTGTCTCCTTCTCGAATCTGAGCTTCGCCTGGTACCATTCGTCCTTCGCCTCGAGAATCGCCGCCTTCTTCTGCGTTTCCGCTTCGCGCTGGGCCTCGGCGATGATGTTCTCGGCGAGCTTTCTCGTGTGCTTGAGATGGCTCTCGGAGACCTTCTTGTTTATGAGCCACCCAGCGACGAGGCCGATGAAAAGAACGAGGATACCGGCCGACGTGTAAAAGAATACTCCTTGCATATGTATTCACCCGATACTCGATCGGGCCGCTCACCTCCGCGCGACTTGAGTCAGTTCTGGCGTGGGCTCGAACCGCATTGATATATGAGATATTGAAATTCTTCCGCTGGGGGGGAGATGCCGGCTCGCGTGGCGGGAAATTAAAATTCCCCACTTGTGCCGTGTGGCGAAGTCGCCTTTGAAGCCCTCACAACAAGGTGGAAGTCCGCATGCCCGCTTCTGCGATCCCGGTTTTCCCGGGCCTGGCATCCACGGCCAGATATAAGACTTCCGGGCTAAAGGTGTTGGCTCAAAATTTACTTCACCATCACGAGCACGGTAGGGAATTTCTCACTTCGTATGAAACCTTCATATCCCCTCTGGTCCCCTGACGATCTGCCAACACCACGGGGTGAGGAGGATTATCGTTCAACGCTGATCTTGCTATCAAGGAGCTCGCCCAAACGCGCAGCCTTTCCTTCGAGCTCGGCCTGGAGCCTCTCGCGCTCTTCACGCTCCTGGTAGAGCTCGTCCGTGATATTGAGAGCAGCCAATATGGCGATTCGCGACTGAGACATGATACCGCTCGAATGGGCTATCTCCCTCATCTTCCTGTCCACATACCCTGCTATCTTATGTATATACTGAGGGTTGCCCACTCCTTTGATCTTATACTCCTGACCAAAAATCTCCACTTTTTCAGTGCTCTTTTCGGCCATGAGACTTTCCTTCCAAAATCAACGTCGAACCGATCCTACCCCCCAAAAGCCCGAACCAACCTTGTTCAAACGGCGTCGGCTCAGATATCGAGCTCATCCAGCCGCGCCAGCATCTCCTCAACCTTTCCTTTTATCTCCTCTCTCGTTTTATCGAAATCTCCTGTCCGTTGCTTGTCAGTCCGTAAGATTTCGAGTTGCCTCGTCAACTCCTCGTTCTTAATATACAACGAATCGATTTTTTCTTTCAACTCTTTATTGATCTCTTCCAGCCTGATTTTCTCGTCTCTCAGCCGGGCGATATGCTCCGCTGCCTTGGTTATCTTCTCCTCGAGCGCGTCGAGGTTGATGATCCCGCTGCCAGCCATCGAAAATCCTCCCCTATTCCGTTCGCAAGGCGGCCGCAAGCTCCCGCTGCAGCGCGCCGAGTATCCGCTGAACTTCCCTGTCCACCGCGATGCTGTCGAGGGTCCCCTCGGAGGACCGGAAGCTCAGCCGGAACGTGTAGCTTCGTTTGTCCTCTCCGAGATGCCCGCCCCTATAGTAATCGAAAAGTCGAATGGAATCAAGATATTGTGCTTGCTTCATGATAACGTTTCTAACCTCTGCAAAACGCACCTTCTCGTTGACGACGATGCAGAGATCGCGCTTTACAGCCGGATACTGGCTGATCGTCCTGAACTTCGGCCAACCCGCTCCCGCCGGGGGCAGGGCGTCGATTCCGATGTCGAAATAGTAGACGGGATAATCGACGTCGAACGCCTCCGATACGCTCTTCCCGATGACTCCCCCCTCGGCGAGAAGGGTCCCCCCCATGAGCCAATGGAAGACATGCCCCCTTCCCTCGTGCGGCTTCGTCATCCTGACGCTCTGACCGAGACCGAACCGTTCGAAGAGCCCCTCGAGCTCCCCCTTCATATCGAAGAAGTCGCTCTGACGCTGCTTCTCCATCCACTGGAGAGGACCGGCCTGGCGGACAAAGAAAGCCGCCAGATGCAGTTCCTCCCGCGGAAGCCCCGCATCCTCCGGTCCCGGGATAAACACCTTGCCGAGCTCGAAGATGCGGAGCTCTTCCTGTTCGGCGGGAGTGTTCCGCTTCACCACACCGAGGAGCCCCGGGATGAGGCTCGTTCGGAGCGCGGACTGGGTCTCCGTGAGAGGGTTCGAAATACGCACCGGACGCACCCTCTCGTCCCGCTGACCCCACCCCATTCGAGCGGGATCCGTCGGATCCATGAAGGAGCTCGTGACGACCTCGGCGAACCCGCGGGCCACGAGATGGGCAATGACGCTTTCGTTTCTCACGGTTTCCGCCGCGACCCCCGAGAAGATGCTGCACCTCGTCTCGTCGTCCCGTCCGATGTTCTCGTAGCCATAGGCGCGCGCCGCCTCCTCGATAAGGTCGATCTCCTCGTGAACATCGCGCCGGAAGGTCGGAACGGAGACATGAATCGAGTCGCCGTAGACCCGCGAGGAAAGATCGAGACGATCGAGGAGGGAGGCGATATCGTCCCCGGCGAGCTGCGTTCCCATGACGCGGTTCGCCTGGCCCACCCTGAGAGATATCGTCCGTCTCTCGAGCGCCTTCGCGTCCCCGACGCGCTCGGCGCACAGCTTGGCGGGCCTGCCGGCCCCCATCTCCTCTATGAGACGCAGGGCGCGGGCCGCCGCGTCCATCATGATCCCCACATCCGCTTCCCGCTCGAAGCGGTAGGACGCCTCGGTCTCGAGCTTGAGGCGCTGCCTCGCCCTGCGAACGAGGCGCGGATTGAACATGGCGCTCTCGAGGAGGAGGCGTTTCGTCCCTTCGGTAACCTCGCTCTCCCGTCCCCCCATGACGCCGGCGATGGCGACCGGCCGCGCGTCGTCCGCTATGACGAGCGTCTCGGGGTCGAGCTCGCGCTCGACGCCGTCGAGGGTCACGATCCGCTCCCCTTTTCTCGCGCGGCGGACGACGATCGTGTCCTTCGCGAGCGCGTCCCGGTCGAACGCATGGAGCGGCTGTCCGAGCTCCATCAAAACGAAGTTCGTCGCATCGACGATGTTGTTGATCGCGTTGAGCCCGACCGATTTGAGGAGCTTCTGCATCCACGCCGGTGACGGCCCGACGACGATATCATCGACAAAAGCCGCGGTGTACCTCGGGCAATCGGCGTCGTTCTCGATCCTGAGGTTGAAATCCTCGCCCGCCTCGAGGGTGAACACCTCCGGGAAGCGGAGCGTACGTTTGTAGAGAGCGGCTATCTCCCGGGCTATCCCGACGTGGCAGAGGAGATCGGGGCGGTTCGGCGTCACCTCCACGTCGAACACGTACTCGGTCTCCCCGAGTCTTCCCTCGAGACTCACGCCCGGCTTCTCGTCGAAGTCGAGCGACAGAATGCCGCTGTGATCCTCGCCGATGCCGAGCTCCGTCTCCGAGCAGATCATTCCTTCCGACAGCTGCCCGCGGATCTTCGACTTCTTGATCTTGAGTCCGCCCGCGAGCACGGCGCCCTCGACCGCAACCGCGACCCGCATGTCCGTCTTCACGTTCGGCGCCCCGCACACGATGCTGAGCGGCCGCGCGCCGCCCGTGTCGACGGTACAGAGGCTCAGCCGGTCGGCGCCCGGATGCTTCTTCGCTTCGAGGACCTTCCCGAAGACCACACCCCTGAAGGCCGGCGCCAGCGACTCGACCCCTTCCACGTTGACACCGAACATCGTCAGATCGTTTGCGAGAGTCGCGGGGGGCTCCTCGATCGGGACGTACCGCTTCAGCCAACTCAGGCTCACCTTCATTCCCGCACCTCCACACCGGTATCCCCCCAGAACTGCCGCAGGAACCTGAGGTCGTTCGCGAGAAGCCGGCGGATGTCGTCAATGCCGTACTTGAGCATCGCGAGCCGGTCGACCCCGAGCCCGAACGCGAAGCCCGTGTACGCGTCCGGATCGTAGCCCGCGTACCGGAAAACGTGCGGGTGCACCATTCCGGCGCCCCCGATCTCGATCCAACCGGTCTTGCCGCAAATGGCGCAGCCGGCGCCGCGGCACGCGAAGCACGACATGTCGGCCTCGGCGCTCGGCTCCGTGAACGGAAAGAAGTGAGGTCTGAAACGAACCTTCGCGTCGGATCCGAACAGGGCCCGCACGAAATGCGTCACGTCGTTCCGCAGGTCGGCGAGCGATACGTTCCGGTCCACGTAGAGCCCCTCCATCTGGAGGAACTCGGACGCATGCGAAGGATCCGGCGTTTCGTTCCGGTAGACGCGCCCGGGCACGATAATCCGGAGCGGGGGCGTGTGTTTCTCCATGTACCTGACCTGCACGGGCGAGGTCTGCGTTCTCAGGAGGATGTCATTGTTGATATAGAACGTGTCCTGCGTGTCGCGCGACGGATGGTCTATCGGAAAATTGAGCGCCTCGAAGTTGTAGTAATCGAGCTCGACGTCGGGCCCCTCGGCCAGC
>JBEKAW010000024.1:0-14150 GCA_050015715.1 Candidatus Krumholzibacteriaceae bacterium | reverse complement strand
GTCCTCCCATGTGACAATGGCCCCCCCCGCGCCATCCGAGGTGATTTGGGGAGACTGCTGGTTCGCCGGCGCCGTGCAGAGGGCGACACCGTCCTGGACCCAGTTCGCGCATACGGACGGCACGGCAAGGATCAAGACAAAGAGAGCGACGAACGGCCCTGTCTTCATCATCCTTCCCATGGTTCCATCTCCTTTAGAGAATCCACTCCCTCGCAGAGAGATGTCGCACGCCCGCTCTTCCCGTTCGTCCCAGATTAATACGTGTGGCCAGATTGTATCACGGCGGTGGTGGTGGTTACAGAGAAATCAAAGAGGGCTTGCTCCCTGTTCCTCCTGGGACACGGCGCGCTTGGAAGTTGCCTCTGGGCAAGACACGCGAAAGGCGCCCGTTGTACGGGCGCCTTTCCTTTTTCGCGCGCGCCGGCCGGGCCGTCGCGCCATTCTATTGCTATCTAATTCTCACGACCTCGTCGAGCGGCTTACTTCGCCCCGACCGGCATCTCGGGCTTCCTCGGCTGCTGGGCGTACTGCGGCGTCTGCATCGACGGCTTCACGTCGGGCCGCGAGTCCCCCGGGCTCATCTTGCAGTTGCCTTCGAAGAAGACGCCCTCGTCGATGACGAGGCGGGTCGTCTTGATGTCCCCTTCGACGCGCGAGCCGGCCTGGAGCTCGATCTTCTCTTTCGCGTCGATGTTGCCGATGATGGTCCCGCCGACGACTGCGCTCTTGACCTTTATCTCCGCTTTCACGCGGCCGTCCTTGCCGATGACGAGCGTGTCCGGCACCTGGATCGTGCCCTCGAAGTCGCCGTCGATGCGGAGCGTTCCCTCGCTGACGAGGATCGTCCCGGTGATCTTGCAGCCTTTGCCGATGATCGAGTTCATTTTGCCCTCCCCTGGGAGCTGTTCGCCCTCTTTCCCGAACATGACGTCCTCCTTCCTGAGCTCTTTCTTCCCGCCCACCATATGCCTCCTTACTGCAGCAGGTATTTCAACGGGTCGACGGGGACGTTGTTCTGCGTCACCTCGAAGTGGAGGTGCGGCGCCGTGCTGTTCCCCGTGTTTCCCGAATACGCGATCGTCTGCCCCTGCTCCACACGCTCCCCCTTCATTACTACCAGCATATCGGTATGCGCGTAAAGTGTTTTTATTCCGTACCCGTGATCTATCTGCACGTAGTAGCCGTACGAATCGCTCCATTCCGCCTCGGTCACGTATCCCGACGCCGCGGCCCGGACGGGCGTTCCGCGATCGACCGCGATGTCGATCCCGCCGTGATACAGCGAGTCCCGCACGCCGGCCGCCGCCCTGAACCTCTTCGTGATGAACCCGCGCACGGGCCAGAATGTCGGGATCGCGCGAAGCATCGAGGCCTGCTCCATCCGGAGCTCCGGCGCGATCCCCGTTTTCTCCTTCTGCACCTGGGCCATCGCGAGACTGTCCTGCGGAGTCACGACGAGGCCGAGCATCCGGCGCACCTGGAGGTTCATCGCGCGCAGCTGCGCCAGGTTTCTCCTGAGCTCTCCCATGTGCTCCTGCCGCTTCGTGAGCTCCTCGACCTGCTTCTTGTATATGAGCGCCTCCCGCGACTTGAGGAGAAGGGATCCGTACGAGGCGACGAAGATGAGCATGATGAGGAGCCCCGCGCCGACGAGCCCCACGAAGGTGTAGAAGAGCGCGTACGGAACCCGGAAGGTCCGCGTCTTCTTGAGGTCGTGCGGGACGATGATTATCGAGAATCTGCCCTTGTCCATGCTATAGCGGGAGCCTCATTCCCATTCTCTCGAGGATTCTCTCGAGATCCTCGTCCGAATAGTATTCGACCCAGAGAATGCCGCCTTTGACCCGCGGCGTGATCCTGGCCCGCGTCCCGAGGTGCACCTCGAGCGCCTCCTCGACCGCCTGGATCTCGGGAGAGCTCTTCCGCGGACCGCGGCGCTTCTTCGTGCGCGGCCCTCCCGGCGCGGCGTGCTCGATCTCCCGGACGGTGAGGCTTTCGCTCACGATCTTCCTCGCCCATTCGATCTGCGCCGCTTCCCCCTCGATCGACAAAAGCGCCCGCGCGTGCCCTGCGGTGAGCTTTCCCTCCATGATGAGCGCCTTGATGACCTCGGGCAGATTGAGGAGCCTCAGGCTGTTCGCGACCGTGCTCCTGTTCTTTCCGATCATCGCGGCGATATCGTTGACCGAGAGGCCGAAGCCGTCCTTGAGGGCCTGGTACCCGCGCGCCTCCTCCACGGGGTTGAGATCCTCGCGCTGGAGGTTCTCCATGAGGGCATGCTTGAGCGATTCCGCGTCGTCCACCTCGCGGACGATCGCCGGAATCGTGATTCTCCCGGCGAGCTTCGCGGCGCGGAGCCGCCGTTCGCCGAGAATAAGCTGGTATCGCTCGCCCGCCCGCCGGACCACGACCGGCTGGAGGACGCCGTTGAGCCGAATCGATTCCGCGAGCTCTCGCAGGTGATCGGTGTCGAAGCTCGCGCGCGGCTGATTGGGGTTCGGATCGATTCGATCGAGATCGAGCTCTTTGACGCGCTCGGTTTCCGCTACGCTCTCCCGCAGGTCCTGTGTTATCAGGGCCTCGAGCCCCCGGCCGAGAACCTTCTTCGTCATTTCCGCCGCCACCTGCCTTCGCCGACCTTTCCGCCCGCCTCAATCACGGCGGACAGCCTTTCCCTCGTCTCCGAGTGACCGTTCTGTCGCTCGATGAACTCTTTGGCCAATTTTAGATAGCTCTTCGCCCCGGCGCTCTGAATGTCGTAGAGGAGCACGGGGCGTCCAAAAGAGGGGCATTCGCTCAACCGGACGTTTCGCGGGATGGCGGTCTCGTAAACCTTTTCCCCAAAATAAGATATCGCCTCCTGCGCCACCTGGTTCGACAGGTTGAGCCGCTTGTCGAACATCGTCAGAAGCACCCCTTCGATCCTGAGATCGGGATTTAGATGTTTCTGCACCATCCTGATCGTGCTGAGGAGCTGGCTGAGTCCCTCGAGCGCATAGTACTCGCATTGAATGGGAATGAGGACCGAATCCGCGGCCGTCAGCGTGTTGAGGGTGAGAAGCCCGAGGCTCGGCGGCGAATCTATAAATATATACTCGTAGTCGGAGGCGATCTCCACGAGCGCCTCCTTGAGCTTGTATTCCCGGGCGATCTGCGATACGAGCTCGATCTCGGCGCCGGTGAGCCTCGGCTGCGACGGTATGATATCGACGAGCTCGACCTTCCGGATCGCCTCCCGCGCGTTGATCCCGCCGAGGATGACCTCGTAGATCGTCTTCTCCCCCTCGGCCGCGCGCACGCCGAACCCGCTGCTCGCGTTCGCCTGGGGATCGATGTCCACGAGGAGCACCCTGTGCTCCGCCGCGCCGACGCTCGCCGCGAGGTTCACCGCCGTCGTCGTCTTCCCCACCCCGCCCTTCTGATTCGCTATCGCCACTATCTTGCCCATGCTATCCCTTTCACGCGCGGCTCATCCATCGGCGCCAGCATTACCGGGGCCGAGCTCAGCCATGGCACAAAACTCACAAACGCATTGAGTTCCGATGGGTTATCCTGCGCGTCGTAAATGACCGCCGCTATTCTCGCCGCGGTCGTATTGCCGAGGCCCCAGTAGTTACGCTCCGCATGCACCGAATCGGTCGCAACGTACGACGCGAGCCTCACCCCGTAGTTGGGTTCGCCCGGGTTCACGCCGTTCGAGAAGATCGAGCAGTAATGTATCTCCGGCGCCGCCTTTTCCGAGAGCTGGATCCCGCTCTGCCCGTTGTTGGCCACGGAGAAGCTGTCAATCGTGACGTCGGTCGCATCGAGCGAGAAGGACAGCTCGATTCCGTTGCCGTCGCTGTACCGGACGGAGCTCCCCCGGATATCCGCCTTCGCGTTCAGGACGTAGATCCCCAGCCCGTTTTCCCAGATCTTGCACGACCGGATCCGCGCGTCGCTCCCGACGAGCTCCACCCAGACGCCATAATCATTGTTATATATTTCGCAGCTGTCGATCGTCGCTCGTGCCCCCGCGCTGAGCTTTATCCCGTCATAGCTCATAGTTATATCCACGTATTTGAACGCCGCGTCGCAGCTCGGGTCCTCCAGGTATATCCCGCCCCAGAGCTCCGACCCGACCGAGCACGTATTGCCCTGTATCTTGATTCTGTTCTCCGGCGTTCCCCGGGCGACGAGGTCGCCGTACACCTCGAGCCCGCCGCCCGCCTTGTCGACCACGATCGTCACACCGGGCTCTATTGTAAGGGTCACACCCGCGGGGACCCGGAGCGGGTCGTCGTTCAGAAGAAGATACACGGCTCCCGTGTTGGCGATCGTCGTCGACGCGCCGATCGAGCTCGGAAACGGCGTGCAAACCGTTATGACCTGCGACATGGAAACTTTAGTGATGTCGTCGCTTACCGTCATCGTGACCTTCACCGGCCCCGTGCTCGCGGGCGCGCGCCAGTAGGTCGTATCTCCGCTCGACGACGAGTGTGTGAAGCTCCCCGCCGATGCCTTCCATGTGAAGGTCAGCGAATCCCCGTCGTCATCGTGCGCCTTGCCGACTATCATGACCGTACTTCCAATCTCTATGTAGCATTTGGTCGGCTCGAGCTCGAGATTGCTCGGAGCCGTATTTGCGAAATTGGCTCCGCTCTCGCAACCAAAGAGCGCGGATAGCGCGGCTGCCGACACCAATAACAACAAGAAATAAAAGCCGTTGGATTTCATCGCTTCCTCCTCGGCGGAGGTGGGGTCAAGGGCATTATAGGTTTCGTCCATATGGAAAGCAACGAAAAAAGCTCTCTTGGGTGGGGGAGAGGGGTGTTTCACGTGAAACAGTCCCTTGCCTGTGGGTCCTGTCGCCGCTCACCCCGGCCGTGCTCGCCTTAGCTGCGCGCGGCCGGGGACCCCAGCGGCGCCACCCGCGCGTGAGCTGGATTCGCGAGAGGGCACCCCAGAGCTCTATGTTTCACGTGAAACTAGGGGAGGGTGGGTCCTTTTCGGAACAGCACCGCCGTGCCCCGGCTTTCGGGCAGTCCCGCCGAAGCCTCAAATTGCATCGAACCTATCGGGGCGCCCGGAACCTCGCTCTCCCAGGACCGCCCCTTGATCGTCAGGTATGCCCCGCCGGGTCCGAGCAGCCGCTCCGCCAGAGGAAGGATCTATCCGAGCCTTCCCGCCGCCTTCGACACGACGAGGTCGAAGGCCTCCGATCCGGCGTAGCCCGCCGCGTCGCCGCCGAACACCTCGATGCCATCGAGGCCGAGGGACGCCACGATTCTCTCGAGGAACAGCTGCGGTTTCGTCTTCCGCTCGAAGAGAGTGACGTCGAGGCCGGGCCGCGCGATCTTCCATACAACCCCCGGAACGCCTGCCCCCGAGCCGATATCCGCGATCCTCGACATGCGAAGCCCCCATTCCTCGGCCGCGCCGAGGAGGAGGAGCGAGTCGAAAACGAGAAGCCCCAGGTTCGCGCTCTGACGTCCCTTCCCGACGAGGTGCATCTTCTCGCTCCAGGAATCGACATGTTTTGCATACTCCACGAGCCGCTTCTGCGATTCGAGCTCCAGCCCGGGGGTTGCAGCCCGCCGGAGGGCCGATTCGACCAAGGCTTCGATATTCTCGCCGGTCATGCCCCGCCTTTCCGGACGCGCCTGCTCAAGAATATCATGAGGATCGAGAGATCCGCCGAGCGCACGCCCGAAAGCCTCGACGCCTGACCGAGCGTCGCGGGCCGGAACTTGCGCAGCTTGACTCTCGCCTCCGCGCTCAGCGCGCCCATATCGTAGGAAAAGTCCTCGGGGATCCGCATGCGCTCCATCTGGAGCATCCTGTCGGCGAGCTTTCTCTGGCGGCGGATGTAGCCCTCGTATTTGACCTGAATCTCGAGCGCCTGATCGTCCCGCGGCCTTCCCCCGAGGCTCCCCGCCGGGAGAACCTCCGCAAGGTCCCCGATTCCGACACCCGGCCTCTGGAGGAGGCGCGAGGCCCTGATCGGTGATGACGGGCCAGCCTTCCCTTTGGCGGCGAGGATTCTCGCGCAGGCGTCAGCCGGAACAACGAGGCGCTCGAGGCGCCGCCGCGCTCCCGCGACGCGCCTTCGCCCGAGGATCATCTCCTCCCAGAGACCGCGCGGCAGAAGGCCGGCTCGCACGCCGTGCCTGAACAGGCGTTCGTCCGCGTTGTCCTGTCTCAGGATGAGCCTGTGCTCCGCCCTCGACGTGAACATCCGGTACGGCTCGTCGATATCCTTCGTCACGAGATCGTCCACGAGAACGCCGATGTACGCCTCGTGCCTTCCGAGCGTGAGCGCTCGCCCTCCCTTGAGGGCGAGGCCCGCGTTGATCCCTGCGATCAATCCCTGGGCGGCCGCCTCCTCATAGCCGGACGTGCCGTTCACCTGGCCGGCGAAATAGAGCCCCCGGATCCGGCGCGATTCGAGCGTCGAGCGCAGCTGGTGCGGGGGATAGTAGTCGTACTCGATCGCGTAGCCGTAGCGCACGATCGCGGCGTCCTCAAGGCCCGGGATCGAATGGATCATCGCCTCCTGCACGTCGCGGGGGAGGCTCGTCGAGAGCCCGTTGACGTAGATCTCCAGGGAATCGAGCCCCTCCGGCTCGAGAAAGAGCTGGTGCCGGGCGCGATCGGCGAAGCGGACCACCTTGTCCTCGATAGACGGGCAGTACCGCGGGCCGATCCCTTTTATGCGGCCGGCGTAGAGGGGGGAGCGGCCGAGATTCGCACGGATGATCTCATGGGTTTCCGCGTTCGTGTAGGTGATATGGCAGGGGACCTGCTCGACCCTGAGCTCCCGGGTCCTGAAGGAGAAGGGCGTCGGCGCGGCGTCCCCCCGCTGTTCCTCGCAGCGGGCGTAATCGATGGTGTCCCTGTCGAGCCTCGCCGGCGTCCCCGTCTTGAGCCTTCCGCGCTCCACGCCGAGCGACGCTATCTGATCCGCGAGCGTGCACGAGGGGGGCTGCCCCTCGCGGCCGCCGGGGAAACTGTCTTCCCCTATATGAATGAGCCCGTTCGGGAACGTCCCGAGTGCTAGAATGACCTTTCTGGCTGAATAGCGTTCGGTCCCCGCCACCTCGACGGCCTCGACCTCGCCGAGCGCCGTCAGAACGGCCGTGGCCTCGGCCTCGACAAGAGTGAGGCATTTCTCGCTCTCGAGCGCGTGGAGCATCCTCCGATGGTACGCCTTCTTGTCCGCCTGCGCCCGGGGGGACCATACCGCCGGCCCCTTCGCCCGGTTCAGCATCCTGAACTGTATCCCCGTTTCGTCGATGGCGAGCCCCATCTCGCCGCCAAGGGCGTCGACCTCCCGCACGAGCTGCCCCTTGCCGAGCCCGCCGATCGCCGGGTTGCACGGCATTCGGGCGACGTCGTCCCGGCTCATCGTCACGAGAAGGGTGTCGAACCCCATCCTCGCCGAGGCGAGGGCGGCCTCGATCCCGGCATGCCCCGCGCCGACTACGATGATCTCAAAGCTGCTTTTTCCCCGCACGGTCATAATAATTCTCGATAGCGTTGCAACGGATTATTTCATAACGTGTTGCCGCGCAACATCTTCGCTGCGTCTACTTGCCTATGCAGAACTTATTGAAAATGGTTTCGAGCAGGTCGTCGGAGACCGATCGCCCCGTGATCTTCCCCAGAGCGTCGGCCGCGCATCTGACCTCGACGCTCAAGAGCTCCGCGGGCGCGCCGTCCTCGAGAAGCTCGGCGAGCCGTTCGAGCGCCTCGTCCGCCTCGCGAAGGGCCGCCGCGGCCCGCGCATTGACCGCGACCCTCTCGCGCCCGAGCTCGCCGGCGTCGCGTCGGGCGGCCTTGTCATAGATCCATTCGCGAATGCCCTCGAGCCCGTCCCCCGAGAGCGCTGAGACCGCGACCGCGCTTTCCGCGCCGAGGAGCGCGCGCGCGGCGGCGGGAGAATATTTCAGGCCCAGATCCTTCTTGTTGAGCACACAGAGGAGGCGCCCCGGATCGATGCGCGATACGTCGCCTCCGATGTCCCCCGGAATCTCCCCGGCGCCGTCGAGGACGAACAGGACGAGATCCGCATTGAGAGCGGCCGTGCGGGCGATCTCCACGCCTTTCGCCTCGATGTCGCAGCGCGTCTCGGCTATGCCGGCGGTATCCTCGAGATGGCAGGGAAAGCCCCCGATATGAATCCTCTCGCGGAGAATGTCCCTCGTCGTCCCGGGAACGGGGGAGACGATCGCGCGCTCCTCGCCGAGGAGCGCGTTGTAGAGGCTGCTCTTCCCGGCGTTCCGCCGCCCGACGATGGTCACGCGGATACCGCGCCGCAGCTTGCCTCCGGCGATCTCCGACTCGAGGAGCCGGGCGATCGCGCCGCGAATCGTCCGCACGGCCTCGCTCGTGCCCGCCGGGGAAAAGACTCCCGCGTCCTCCTCGGAGAAATCGATCGACACCTCGATGAGCGCGAGCTCCTCGAGAAGTCTCTCTTCGAGCTCGCGCACCTTGCGCGAGAGCGCCCCCTCGAGCTGTTCGAACGCGATCCGCCGCTGGAGCTTCGTTTCGGCCGCGATGAGGTCCGCGACGGCCTCGGCCTGCGCGAGGTCCATCTTTCCGTTGAGGAACGCGCGTTTCGTGAATTCTCCCGGAGCCGCCGGGCGGGCGCCCAGCGCGATGATTTCCTCGAGGACGTCGCCGACGACCTGCATGCTCCCGTGACACGAGATCTCGACCATGTCCTCGCCCGTGTAGCTCGCGGGCGCGCGCATCACGGCGACGAGGGCCTCGTCGACCGGTTCGCCGCGAGCGTCCCTGAGAACGGCGAGGGAGAGGCGGTGGGAAGCGGCGCTCCCCGCGCCCGGCGAGAGCGCGTCGAGCAGCCGTGCGGCCGCTGGGCCCGAGATGCGCAGGACGGCAATCCCCGATTCGCCCGGCGGGGTGCTGAGCGCGACAATGGTATCACCATCCATGGCCGTTCAGCGGTTCCCCGGGCGCCTGCCTTCCTCCTGTTTCGCGGGGGAGATGCAGACCTTGCGAAGCTCGCCGTTTCCGACGGTGTACGTCGTGATGCCGTCGAGATCCGCGAGCGCCATGTGAACGACGCGCCGCTCGGCGGCGTGCATCGGCTCGAGCGTCATCTCGTGATTGGTCTTCTTGACCTTTTCGGCGGCCTTTACGGCTTTTTGCTTCAGTATCTCGTGGCGGTTCCTGAGATAGCCCCCGACGTCGAGCGTGAGGCGCTGGTAGCCCCCCATCTTCTTGGACACGACGCGGCCCACGAGGTGCTGCAGGGAGGTGAGGGTGTCCCCCTTGCGCCCGATGAGGAGACCGTCGACGCCGGCGGTCTCTATGTTGATGTAGGTCGTGCCGTCCTGCTCCTCGGTGAACAGACGATAGTTCACGTCGAGACATTCCATGATCGCGCGGGCGACCTCGTCCACGATCTCCTCGACGCCGCTCCCCGCCTTCTTGCGCGAGACGCGGATCCGCGCGTCGCGCGAGCCGAATATGCTGAGCACGCCCTTCTGCCCGGCGTCCAGTATCTTGATCTCCACCTCGTCGATGCGCGCGTGCAGCGCTTCGAGCCCCTTCTCGAGCGCCTTCTCGACGGTCTTGCCCGACGCCTCGACGCTGTCGGAGCGGATCTCCTCCCGTTCCCTGCCCTTGTCCTTTTCCCGTTCAAGTCTCGCCATGCAATTTCCTGCCTTTCATTGAGCGGCGGTGAGCCGCGCTGCATCCTCGGCCTCGAGCTCTCTCTGAACGAAGTACTGCTGGACGATCGAGAGCACGTTGTTGACCAGCCAGTAGAGCACGAGTCCCGAAGGCATGCCGTAGAAGAATATCGTGAAGATGACCGGCATGAGGTAGTTCATCATCTTCGTCTGCGCCGCCGGAACGCTGTCCCCCGTCGGGGAGCCGCCCAGCTTCGACTGGTAGAACATCGCCCCTCCCATCAGAATGGGGAGGAGATGGAATTCGTTGCCGATGAACGGCAGCGAGGCGTGCCACCCGAAGAGCGTATCCGGCACCGAGAGATCTTTGATCCAGCCCACGAACGGGGCGCCGCGGAGCTCGATCGTATTGCTCAGAACGTTGTACAGGGCGATGAACACGGGCATCTGCAGCAGGAGCGGCAGGCATCCGCCGAGCGGGCTCACCCCCGCCTCCTTGTACAGCTTCATGACCTCCTTGTTTTGCCGGTCCCGGTCCCCCTTGTACTTTTCCTGGATCTCCTTGAGCCTCGGCTGAATGCGCTGCATGTCCTTCATCGCCCTGAAGCTCTTGTGGGTCAGGCGGTAGAAGATGAGCTTCGTCAGCGTCGAGAGAATGATAATGACAACGCCGTAGTTCGGTATGACGCGCCCCATCCAGATCATGAGCTTCAGGATCCCGAGGCTCAGGAACCGCAGCCACCTGCCGAGATCGATCGTCCTCTCGAGCCCCACGTGAAACGCCTTGAGCGATTTCATGTCGAGAGGTCCGATGTACCACGTGAACGAATCCTCGACGCGCCGCGGGTCGCCCCGGAACGGATAGGCGATCGAGTATCCGACGAAACCCGTGCTCCTGTCGCCGAGAAGGGCGAGCGTGCCGGAGCTCCTGCTCTCCTTCGCCGCGATCAGCGCGCTCAGGAAGTACTTCGTCCGCGCCCCGGCCCAGACGATCGTACCGTCGTACGTGCGCCTCGTCTCTTTCGAGAACCTCGACATCGACGTCTGATAGAGCTCCTCGCCGATCATGCCGAGAGCCGCGAACTTCATGTGCTCCAGGCGCAGGTTGCTCTCGGTCGGGGCCATGCCGCATTCCCAGCCGATCGAATAGGCGCTGCTGCGCGCCATCTCGCCCTCGCGAGCGAGCGCGACTCCGACGCCCACCGTGTACCCCGTCCGCCTGAAGGTGAGCCTCTTCTCGACGTACTCGCCGGAAGGGCCCGCCCGCCTGAACGTGACGATGGCGCTGTCGCGCCCCTCGCCGAGCACGACCGTGGCGCTGTCGACGACCGGCACGCCGTCAACGAGCGCCTCGAATCCGAGCTTCGAGAGCTTCTTCCACGCGCCGTCCTCGAGGAGGCCGAGAACGAGGCCCCCGCCGGCGCCCGCGGGCACGAGCTCGACGGGGCTCCCGTCCCGCTTCCTGAATTTGCTGAAGGTGACGCTTTCGACCTCGCCCCCCGGCGTCGAAAGGACGACCCTCATTCTGTCCGTCACGACCCTGATGCGCGCCGGCGCGCCCGTCGGACCGCCGCCGAGGAAGAACGCGGAAGCGCCCGTCGGCGCGACGCGGAGCGTGTCCCGTCCGTGCGTGACGGCGAGCGTTTCCTCCTTCGCCGTTCCGCGCTCGAGCGCGGCCAGGGAATCGGCGCGCTGTTTCTCGCGAAGCTCCACCGCTCGCTTCTGCGCGAGCTCCCTCTGCCTCGGCGCCACGAAGAGCGCCTGCCAGCCGAGCAGAACGAGAAACGTCAGGGCGATCGCCGCCAGCGACCTTTTGTCCATGCTGTCCTTTCCGTTCGGGAACCGGGCGTGGGCGTTCTGCCATCGTGGGTTGTGCGGCCGCTCGGGCCTTTCGCACTATCTCACGGGATCGTAGCCGCCGCTCGAGAAGGGGTGACACCGGAGAATGCGTCTCGCCGCGAGCGCCGTCCCCTTGAGGGGGCCGTGCCGCCGGAGCGCGTCCTCTGCGTACCGGGAACAGGACGGAGTGAATCGGCACACCGGTGGATGATAGGGAGAGACAGCCACTCTGTATATGTGCAGAACCGCGAGGCCGATCCGTGTGAATATACTCGATATCATCCGTTTGTTAAAATGAGCCCGGCCCTTCCCAACGAGCTTTCAACGTCTTCGAAGATCTCGTGGAACGTGCATTCCTTCGGGCGAAAAGAGGCGACGAAGACGATCCAGAGATTCTGGTCGCCGAATCTGTCTTTCAATCTCCCGAATATCTCTCTCATGAGCCTCTTCGCCCTGCTACGCTGACAGGCCTTACCTATTTTTCTGCTTGCCACAAACCCGGGCACGACGCCGTCGCTCTCGCGTTTGAGAACGTAGATGACGACCTTTGTCCCGGCTTCCCTCGTTCCTTCGCTATAAACAAGACGAAACTGACTATTCTTTTTGAGTCTCCGCGATTGCATGCGGAACCGTGTCCTTACAATCAGACGCTCAGGCGTTTTCTTCCCTTCGCTCTCCTCCTTTTCAAAACAAGACGTCCGTTCTTCGTGCTCATGCGTTTTCTGAAACCGTGCGTTGTCTTCCGTCTGGTGTTGTGAGGTTGATATGTTCGCTTCATGGTGCACCCTTCTCAAGTCTCGACTGCCCGATCACACTCCCGTGAATTCATCTCCCATTATACAAAAGCAGAGTAGGATAGGAAAGCTCATAATTCTTGTCAAGCCTTTTGTGCCGCAAATTTCTATCTCTTTCCCGCGTCTGGGGTTTCACCCGCCCTGCCCGCTCCGCGCCGGGACCCCGTTTTCGTGTCAAGCCCCTTCTTTCTTTTGATATCATTTTAATTTCTTTCGCAGCATCGAGTTGCAAAATTTTTCCCCCGGCGCCCAGAATTCTCTTGATATGACAAAAAACGTATGCTAGATTCCCCCCGCGGGATGGGGGAACAACTCCCCGCGGGCGGCAGCGGCCACAAAGTCTTACATCTTGGCCAAAGGCTCTTTCGCAAATGTGGATAACGCTCTGAAGTTGATATTGAAAGCCCGCCGATACTATTACAGTAAATGACGTTGCGCGGTTTTCCACAATTGTGGGCAACCTGTGTAATTCAAGGAGATTCCAGGTAATCTCCCTAGAGGATTTTGCGTTCCCTGTCGGGGGCGCAGGGTAGGGTTTCGGGGCCATTTTCCCCTCGCATATCGACGATGAAAGACCGGCTGATACACCTCTGGGACGCGATACTCGCACGAATAAGCGCGCACGTCAACGCGCAGAGCTTCCAGACATGGTTCAAACCGACGCGGCTCGTGAGCTGCGAGAACGGGCGCCTCGTTATCGAGGGGCCGAATCCGTTCTTCGTCGATTGGCTCGCCGAGCATCACACCCAGAGGATCCAGCACGCCGTTCGCGAGACGCTCGGCGAGGACTATAGAATAGAGTTCATCGCTTCCGCGTCGCCGCCGCGGGTGTCCGCGCCCGAGGCCGACGCTGCGCGCGGGATGATCGTGAGCGAGCCCGTCGTGCTGCCGAACAACGTGCAGCTCAACGCGCGCTACGTCTTCGAGGAGTTCGTCGTCGGCAGCAGCAATCGCCTCGCCCACGCCGCGGCGCTCGCCGTCGCCGATCAGCCCGCCCGCGTCTACAACCCGCTCTTCATCTACGGCGGCGCGGGGCTCGGCAAGACGCATCTCATCCAGGCGATCGGGCACCGCGTCATCGAAAAGCACAAGAAGATGCGCGTCTCGTACGTCTCGGCGGAAGGCTTCATGAACGACCTCATCCACGCGATACGCACGGGAGCCACGCACGAGTTCAAGGACCGCTACCGCAACATCGACATCCTTCTCATCGACGACGTTCACTTCCTCGCCGGCAAGGAGAGCACGCAGGAGGAGTTCTTCTTCACCTTCAACGCGCTCCACAACGCGAACAAGCAGATCGTCGTCACGAGCGACCGTCCGCCGAAGGAGATCCCGACGCTCGAGGAGCGCCTCACGTCGCGGTTCGAGTGGGGGCTCATCACGGACATCCAGGCGCCCGACATCGAGACGCGGATCGCGATTCTCAGGAAGAAGGTCGACAAGGAGCACATCCAGATCCCGGACGACGTCATCCAGCTCGTCGCCGAGAACGCCAAGAGCAACATCCGCGAGCTCGAGGGCTCGCTCATCAAGCTGCTGGCGTGCTCGAGCCTCACCCGCCAGGAGATCAATCTCGACATGGCCCGCGAGGCGCTGCGCGATCTCGTGAAGGACGCCTCGCCGCGGAAGATCACGATCCAGGCGATTCAGAAGGCGGTCGCCCAGCACTTCGATATCCCGCTCGACAGCCTCAGGGCCAAGACGAGGATCTCCCGGGTCGTTCTCGCGCGCCAGGTCAGCATATACCTCGCGCGCACGCTGACCGACCTCTCCCTCGTCGAGATCGGGCGCAAAACCGGCGGCCGCGATCACAGCACGGTCCTCTATGCCTTCAACAAGATCAGGGTGGCGGTCGAAACGGATCCCGTGCTCAAGC
>JBEKAW010000023.1:0-14341 GCA_050015715.1 Candidatus Krumholzibacteriaceae bacterium | reverse complement strand
GGGAAGACGAAGGGGCGCGGGTTCGCGGGGCTCGTCAAGCGCCACAAGTTCCACGGCGGCGACCAGACCCACGGATCCAAGTCGCACGCGGTGGCGGGCTCGATCGGAAGCTCGGCCTACCCGTCGCGCGTTATGAAGGGGAAACGGATGGCGGGCCGCATGGGTTACCAGCGTTTCACCGCCCGCAATCTGAAGGTCGTCGAGATCGACGTCGAACACAATCTGATCATGGTGCGCGGGGCCGTGCCGGGAGCGGTGAACACGATCCTCCGGGTCACGGCGTCCTCGTGAGGAGTCACAACAGAGGAAGAACCATGGCGAGTGCAAAACTGTATGATTTCAGCGGAAACGTGAAGGGCACGGTGGAGCTGCCCGAGGCTCTCTTCGGCGCCCCCGTCAACAAGGCGGTCCTCTACGATTCGGTGCGGCAGTATCTCGCGAATCAGCGCAGGGGCACCGCCAAGGCGAAAGGGCGCAGCGAGGTGAGCTACAGCACGAAGAAGCCGTACCGGCAGAAGGGCACGGGACGGGCGCGCGCGGGAATGCGAAGCTCCCCGATCTGGCGCCACGGCGGCGTCGTGTTCGGCCCCCATCCGCGCGATTACCATTACGCGATACCGCGCAAGATGAAGCGCATGGCGCTCATCTCGGCCTTGAGCGACAAGAGCAAGCACGAGAACGTCGTTCTCGTCGAGGGGATCAACCTCGACAAGCCGAAGACGAAACCGTTCGCGAGCTTCCTCCAGGCCTCGGGCCTCGCCGGCAAGCGCGTGCTCTTCGTCACCGACGGGTGGAACGACACCGTGTACCGCTCGATGCGGAATATCCCCGGCGTCGATATCATCGTGAGCCGCAACATACACGCGTACGGCGTGCTCCGGGCGGAAGTGCTTCTCATAACGAAGGAAGGGCTCTCATCCCTCGAGGGGGTGTTCGCGCGATGAAGGATCTGAACCAGGTCATTTTGAAGCCGGTCATCACGGAACGGAGCACCGCGATGAAACAGGCGGACAACAAATTCGTGTTCGAGGTTCACCCGAAGGCGAACAAGCGCGAGATCAAGCTCGCCGTCGAGAAGATGTTCGGCGTCACCGTGAAGGACGTGAAGACGTGCTTCATGAAGGGAAAGCCGAAGACGGCGCAGATGAGGGGCGGCAGATTCACCGGAAAGCGCCCCGACCGGAAGAAAGCGTTCGTGAAGCTCGTCGCGGGGCAGAACATAGACATCTTTGACCAGGTTTAAGGTTTCGGAAAGAGGAACTGACCGATGGCTATCAAGAAGTTCAAACCGATAACGCCGGGGCAGCGGTTCAAAACGAGCATCGACTACTCGGTGCTCACGAAGAAGCCCCCGGAGAAGTCGCTCCTCGAGCCGCTCCGGCGCTCGGGCGGCCGCAACAACGACGGCCATATCACGAGCCGGCACATCGGGGGCGGACACAAACAGAAGTACCGCATCGTCGACTTCAAACGGGACAAGACCGGCATTCCGGCGAAAGTCGCCTCGCTCGAGTACGATCCGAATCGCTCGGCGTTCATCTCGCTGCTGACGTACGCGGACGGCGAGAAGCGGTACATCCTCGCGCCGCACGGCCTCAAGGTCGGCGACACGATCGTCTCCGGCCCGGACGCGGACATCCACCCGGGCAACGCGCTCCCGATGGAGAAGATCCCGACGGGGCTCTTCATCCACAATATCGAGCTCATCGCGGGGCGGGGCGGGCAGATGGCGCGCAGCGCGGGCTCCTACGCCCAGCTCATGGCGAAGGAAGGGGACCACGTGCTCCTCAGGCTCCCGAGCGGCGAGCTCCGCAAGGTGCGCAAGGAGTGCTACGCGACGATCGGCCAGGTGAGCAATATCGATCACGAGAACGTTTCGATCGGCAAGGCGGGGCGCACCCGCTGGCTCGGCCGCAGACCGAAGGTCCGCGGCGTCGCGATGAACCCGGTCGATCACCCGATGGGCGGCGGCGAAGGAAAGTCGAGCGGTGGACGGCACCCGACGACGCCGTGGGGAAAGCCGACCAAGGGATTCAAGACGCGCAAACGGAAACCATCCGATAAGTATATCGTCCACCGGAGGAAGAAGTAATGGCCAGATCACTGAAAAAGGGCCCCTTTATCGACGAGAAGCTGCTCAAGAAGATCGAGCAGATGAACGCCGCGGGCGACAAGAAGGTGCCCAAGACGTGGGCGCGGCGATCGACGATCTCCCCCGAGTTCGTGGGGTTGACGCTCGCGATTCACAACGGCAACAAGTTCATACCGGTGTTCATCACCGAAAATATGGTGGGTCACAAGCTCGGCGAGTTCGTCCCGACGCGGGTCTACCGCGGGCACCCGGGCGGCAAAAAAGCGTGAGCGTACGGAGGTAAGTGAACATGGAAGCACGCGCCATCGCGCGGCACGTGAGGGTCTCACCCCAGAAAGCGAAGATCATCGCCGATCTCGTGCGGGGGAAGTCCGTCGAGAAGGCCCTCGAGATTCTCAAGTTCTCGAAGCGGTACGCGGCCAGGCCGATATCGAAGACCGTCATGTCCGCGATGCACAATCTCGCCGGGATGAGCAAGCACCCGATCGAGCCCGCGCACATGGACGTCAAGGAAATCCGGATCGACGAGGGCAAGACGATGTACCGCATCAGACCGCGGGCCCAGGGGCGCGCCTACCGCATACGGAAACGGTCGAGCCACATCAGCGTGGTCGTCGAGCATAAAGAAGAAGAGACGGAAAGTTAACACGAGGAGGAGCTTTTGGGTCAGAAAACTAATCCCATAGGGTTGAGACTCGGAATCAACCGCGCGTGGGATTCCAAATGGTTCGCGGTCAAGAACTTCGCGCACTGGTTGGAAGAGGACGTCACAATTCGCAAGTATATCAAGAAGCGCCTCTCGCGTGCGGGCGTCTCGAAGACGGAGATCGAACGGCGCGGCGACAAGGTGCGGGTGCATATCCACACCGCGCGGCC
This sequence comes from Candidatus Krumholzibacteriaceae bacterium, assembly GCA_050015715.1. GTDB lineage: Bacteria > Krumholzibacteriota > Krumholzibacteriia > Krumholzibacteriales > Krumholzibacteriaceae > SSS58A. The sequence goes on along the minus strand of JBEKAW010000023.1, from coordinate 11,373 downwards.
GGGCATGGTGATCGGGCGGAAGGGCGCCGAGGTCGATTTCCTGAGCGAGGAGCTCTGCCACCTGACGGGGAAGGACGTCCAGATCGACATCCGCGAGGTGAAGCGTCCCGAGCTCAACGCGCAGCTCGTCGGCGAGCACATCGCCGGCCAGATCGAGCAGCGCGTCTCGTACCGCCGCGCGATGAAGAAGGCGATCGGCTCCGCGATGCGGATGGGCGCGCACGGGATCAAGATCAAGTGCTCGGGCCGTCTCGGCGGCGCCGAAATGTCCCGCGTCGAAGGCTACATGGACGGGCGTGTTCCCCTCCATACGCTCCGCGCGGAGATCGATTTTGCGCGAGCGACCGCGTTCACGACCTACGGAACGGTCGGGGTGAAGGTGTGGATCTACCTCGGCGAGCTGTTCCCGAAAGATTTCAGGCGCCAGATGAGCGAAGCCGCGATCGACGAGAGCTCGCGTACGCGATGAGAAACGGACAAGGGGTTGATTGGTCATGTTGATGCCGAAAAAAACGAAGTACCGCAAGCAGCAGAGGGGCCGCAGGCGCGGCATGGCGACCCGTGGCTCGAGCATCGACTTCGGCACCTACGGGCTCCAGTCCGAGTCCCCCGCCTGGGTCACCAACCGGCAGATCGAGGCGGCGCGCGTCGCGATCATGCGCCACATCAGGCGTTCGGGCAAGCTCTGGATCCGGATATTTCCGGACAAGCCCGTGACGGTGAAGCCGGCCGAGACGCGCATGGGGAAGGGAAAAGGAGCGCCCGAGTTCTGGGTCGCGGTCGTCAAGCCGGGGCGCATTCTCTTCGAGCTCGAGGGAGTCGATCCCGACGAGGCGCGGCGGGCGATGCAGCTCGCTTCCTCGAAGCTTCCGATGAAGACCAAGTTCGTGCGCCGGGTGGCCACCGGGAAGGTGACCGGCTGAAGGATGCGCCCGGGGCCGCCGCGCGAGCGGCGCCGGCGGGCGCGGGTGAACGAGAGTATTCATTACTATGCGGACGGTTTGAACAATGAAGGTAACGGAAATGAGAGAGATGACCCTCGAAGAGCTCAAGGCCCGCGAGGCCGAGCTCTCGGAGGAGCTCTCGCGCATGAAGATCCAGCTCGCCCTGAAGCGGCTCGACAACCCGCTCAAGGCGCGCGTCACGCGGCGCGATCTCGCGCGGGTCAAGACGGTCATCAACGAGAAGATCCGGACCGGCGCGACGGGCCGGCAGACACCGGCGGGCGCCTCGGACGCGAAGAAGGCGTGACGCCGGACGCAGCATACCGGTAACGAGGAGTGAACATGGAGAGTCGAAAACCGAGGAAAAGCATTGTCGGGCGTGTCGTGAGCGACGCGATGAACAAGACGATCGCCGTGTCGGTCGAGCGCATCTTCCAGCATCCGACCTACAAGAAGATGATAAAGCGCACGTCCAAGATCTATGCCCATGACGAGGAGCGCCAGGCCCACGTCGGCGACCTCGTGAAGGTCATGTCAACGCGGCCGCTGAGCAAGATGAAACGCTGGCGTGTCGTGGAGGTTCTGGAGAAGGCGAAGTAGGAGTACACGACGATGATTCAGACGTATACCATGCTCGTTGTCGCCGACAATTCGGGGGCGAAGAGCGTCCGCTGCATACGGGTGATAGGCGGATCGAAGCGCCGCTACGCCGCGATCGGCGACATCATCGCCGCCAACGTCAAGGCGGCGATGCCGGGCTCGGCGATCAAGAAGGGCCAGGTCGTCAAATGCGTGGTCGTGAGAACCCGCAAGGAGCTCAGGCGGAAGGACGGCACGTACATCCGCTTCGACCAGAACGCGGCGGTGCTCATCAACGATCAAAAGGAACCGATCGGCACGAGAATCTTCGGGCCGGTGGCGCGCGAGCTGAGGGAGAAGAAATTCATGAAGATCGTCTCCCTCGCTCCGGAAGTCATTTGAGGAAACGGGAAACGCGATGAAAATCAAGAAGAACGATCTCGTGAAGGTTATCTCGGGCAACTACAGGGGACTCGAAGGGAAGGTCCTCAAGACGTTCCCCTCGAGCGACCGCGTCATCGTCGAGAAGGTTCACCTCATCAAGCGGCAACTGCGGAAGCAGCGCGGCCAGGTGCAGCAGGGGGGCATCGTCGAGAAAGAGGCGCCCATCCACGTGTCGGACGTCGTGCTCGTGTGTCCGAAGTGCGGCAAGCCGACGAGGACGGGCATTCTCATTCTCGCCGACGGGACCAAGGCGCGCCAATGCAAGAAATGTCAGGAGATGTTGGCCGAGCAGGAATGATGGAGAAATGGAAACGGTGAGTGCGATGGCGAACACAGAGTACGTATCGAATATCAGGCGGCGTTACATCGAGCGCGCCGTGCCGGAGATGATGAAGAAATTCGGTTACAAGAACGTGAATCAGGTGCCCCGGCTCGAAAAGATCGTGATCAATATGGGCGTCGGCGAGGCGATCACGGACGCCAAGCTTCTCGAGGCAGCGGTGAAGGACCTCGGGGCCATCGCGGGGCAGCGTCCGGCGATTTCGCGCTCGAAGGCCGCGATCGCGGGGTTCAAGCTCCGCGCGGGCATGCCGATCGGGTGCTACGTGACGCTCCGGCACGTCCGGATGTACGAGTTCTTCGACCGCCTGGTGAACGTCGCGATACCGCGAATCAGGGATTTCCGCGGCCTCAGCCCGCGGAGCTTCGACGGGCGGGGGAACTACTCGTTCGGCGTCAAGGAGCACATCATATTTCCCGAGATCGACTATGACAAGATCATGAAGGTCATGGGAATGGATGTCACGATTGTCACGACGGCGAAGACGGACGAGGAAGCGAAGGAGCTCATCATGCTCCTCGGCATGCCGCTCCGCCAGAACTGACAGGTTGAAAGGGAGAATCAGTGGCAAAGAAGTGCTTGATCGCGAAAGCGAAGAGACCCTCGAAGTTCAAGGTGCGGGCATACTTCCGGTGCAGCAGGTGCGGGCGCCCGAGGGCCTACCTCCGCAAGTTCGGGCTTTGCCGCATCTGTTTCCGCGAGCTCGCTCTCGAGGGCAAGATCCCGGGCGTCACCAAGGCGAGCTGGTAGGCGTACGGCGCGTGAGGAATTGCAAGAATCCGAGGTGATTGCGAAATGATGACCGATCCGATAGCCGACATGATCGTCCGGCTGCGAAACGGCAAGAAGGCGAAGAAGACGTCCGTCGATATTCCCGCGTCCCGCATCAAGGCGCAGATCGCGAAGATCCTCCTCGATAACGGATACGTGAAGAACGTGAAGTACATCGACGACAACAAGCAGGGGACGCTCAGGGTCTACTACAAGTACGACGAACAGCGCGTCTGCGCGATCGAGGGAATGAAGCGCGTGAGCCTCACGAGCCGCCGCGTGTACGTTCCGAAGGTCAAGATGCCGCGGGTTCTCTGCGGATTCGGCATCGCGATCATCTCGACGTCGAAGGGCGTCATGACGGACAAGGAGTGCCGCGCTCTCGGAGTCGGCGGAGAGGTTCTCGCACATATCTGGTAGCCGCTCGCGCGCTCGCGCGGCGGGCGAAGAGCGTTCCCGGAGCGTTTGCACGGGAGCCGACGGAGGTAGAAGGTCGATATGTCACGAGTTGGAAAATATCCGGTGCCGGTCCCGGCGGGCGTTTCGGCGCACGTCACGGGCAACGTCATCACGGTCAAGGGAGTCAAGGGGGAGCTCACGCGCGCCCTCCATCCCGACATGACCGTCGAGGTCGGCGAGGGCTCGGTCACCGTGAAGCGCCCGAGCGATTCGAAGCTTCACAAATCGCTCCACGGGCTCACGCGGACCCTCGTCGCGAACATGGTGCACGGCGTCTCGTTAGGGTACGAGAAGAAGCTCGAAATCGAGGGGGTCGAGTACCGCGCCGAGCTCAAGGGCAAGACGCTGGTCCTGAGCCTCGGGCTCGCGCATCTGATCCGGTACGAGCCGCGCGAGGGGGTCAAGATCGAGGTTCCCGACGCGAAGAAGATCACGATCTCGGGGATCGACAAGGAAAAGATCGGCCAGACGGCCGCCGAGATCCGCAAGTTCAGGCCGCCCGAGCCGTACAAGGGAAAAGGGATCCGGTACGCGGGCGAGATTGTCAAGCACAAGGCCGGCAAGACCGCCGTCGGCACCGGCTTCTAGGATGAAGGGGAGTATGGACAGGTGAAAAGAGACGTTAATCAGGAGAACAGAAACGCCAGGTTGAGACGGCACGAACGCGTGCGGAAAACGGTCCACGGAACGCCGGCGCGGCCGCGGCTGTGCGTGTTCCGGAGTCTCAGCCACATCTACGCGCAGATCATAGACGACGAGTCGGGACGCACGCTCGCGCAAGCGTCGAGCCTCAAGCTCGAGCTCCCGCCCGTGCCGGCGGTCCCCGAGAAAGCCGCCGAAAAGGGCCCCGAGAAGGCGGGCGAGAAAGCCGACAAGCCCGAGAAGGGGGAGAAGGGCAAGGACAAGGGGGGCAAGAAGCCGGCTCGTCCGATGAGCATCAAGATGCGGCGTTCGGTGGCCGTCGGCAAGGAGATCGCCAAGGTCGCCATCGAAAAGGGAATCAAGGCCGTCGCGTTCGACCGCGGCGGGTACCTCTATCATGGAAGGGTCGCCGCTCTGGCCAAGGCTGCCAGGGAAGGCGGACTCGAGTTCTAAGCACCCGTGTGCCCGTCGTGGGGCACCGCAACTCACCCGTGGGGGTGTACAGGTGAACGGATCACAATCGAGAGATTCGAGAGGCCCGAGAGACTCGAGAGATTCGAGGGACCGCCGGGGGCCGAGGGATGGTCGCGGACCGCGCGACGGATCGGGCGACCTCGCTCCCGAGTTCCTTGAGCAGACGGTCCATATCAACCGTGTCGCGAAGGTCGTCAAGGGCGGGCGCCGGTTCAGCTTCAACGCGGTCGTCGCCGTCGGGGACGGTATGGGCAAGGTCGGGATCGGGCTCGGCAAGGCGAACGAGATCGCGGACGCCATCCGCAAGGCGACGGAGGCGGCGAAGAAGAGCATGTTCCTCATCCCGATGCAGGGGGGAACGATTCCCTACGAGGTCATGGGGATATTCGGCGCCTCCAAGGTGCTCCTGAAGCCCGCCTCGCCCGGTACCGGCGTCATCGCCGGGGGCGCCGTGCGCGCCGTGCTCGAGGTGGCGGGCGTGAAGGACATTCTCACGAAATCCCTGGGGTCGAACAATCCGCACAACATGGTCAAAGCGACCATGAAGGGGCTCAAGAGCATCCGGAGCGCGCGCGACGTGGCGAACCGCCGCGGCATTTCGGTTACGAAGCTTTTCGGGACGAAGAAGGAAGAGAAGGGCGCCGCCGAGTGACGCGCGCCGCGCGGCGAACGGCGGACAGTAAGGAAACGATATGGCGAAGATGTTGAAGATAACGCAGGTGAGAAGCATCATAAACTCACTCTACGACAAGCACCGGCCCGTCATGGAGTCTCTGGGCTTCAAGAGAAACCAGCGGACGCTCTACAAGAAGGACACGCCGCAGATCCGGGGAATGATCCACAAGGTGCAGCACCTCGTGGTCTGGGAAGAGGTCGACGAGAAGGACGTCGAGATCCGCGGGAAGAAGGGTCCGGGATACACCGTCATCGATAAGGGAACGACAAGGAGCTAGACGCAATGAAGCTGAGCGAAGTCAAGTCCGCGAAGGGCGCCACGAAGAAGAACAAGCGCGTCGGCTGCGGCCCCGGCTCGGGGCACGGAAGGTACTCCACCCGCGGCTGCAAGGGGCAGAAGGCGCGCTCGGGCGGAAGCATTCCCGCGTGGTTCGAGGGCGGCCAGATGCCGCTCCAGCGCCGCATACCGAAACGGGGATTCGTCAATATCTTCAAGATCTACTATCAGGTCGTGAACCTGGATCGCCTCGGCGCGTTCGCGGCGGGCTCGAAGGTCAACCGCGGCACGCTCATCAAGGCGGGTCTCGTTCGCAAGGCCGCGGAGCCGGTGAAGATTCTCGGGCGGGGCGCCGTCGCGGTGGCGCTCGAGGTCGAGGTCGACGCGGTGAGCCGCACGGCGGCGGAGGCGATCACGAAGGCCGGCGGAACGATTCGGCTTCTCTCCGGGAAGAAGGTGCCCGGGCTCGATAATCGGGAGAAGAAATAATGTTCAAGAAGATCCAGGATATGTTCAGCATCCCCGAGCTCAAGAGGCGTCTCCTCTTCACGATGGGGCTCCTCATCGTGTACCGGGTCGGCGGCCACATCACGACGCCTGGCGTGAACCCCGCGGCGCTCAAGGCCTTCTTCGCGAGCCAGCAGGGAGGAATCCTCCAGCTCTACGATCTCTTCGCGGGGGGCAACCTGCACCGCGTCACGATATTCGCGCTCGGCATCATGCCGTACATCAGCGCGTCGATCATCATCCAGCTCCTCCAGGCGGTCATCCCGTACTTCGAGAAGCTCGCGAAGGAAGGGGAAGAGGGGCGCAAGAAGATAACGCAGTACACGCGGTACGGAACGGTCGGCCTCTCGGTAATCCAGGCGATCGGTATCGCCTTCTTCCTCGAGAACATGGCCGAGGGCGTCGTGCCGTCCCCCGGCCCGTTCTTCAGGCTCGTCACGATCATCACGATGACGGCGGGAACGATCTTCGTGATGTGGCTCGGGGAGCAGATCACGGAGCGCGGCATCGGAAACGGCATTTCGCTGATCATCATGGTCGGCATCATCGCGCGCTACCCCGGCGATTTCATCGAGACGTACCGCGCCCTGCAGATCGGCAACCTCACGCCGCTCCGTCTCGTCCTTCTCCTCGCCATCATGGTGGCCGTGATCGCGAGCGTCATCGTCATAACGCAGGGGCAGCGGAGGATCCCGGTCCAGTACGCCAAAAGAATCGTCGGGCGCCGCGTCTACGGCGGGAAGGCGCAGTACATTCCGCTCCGCGTCAACACGGCGGGCGTTATCCCGATCATCTTCGCCCAGTCGATCATGATGTTCCCGAGCACGATCGCGGTGTTCTTCAAGGAAAACGCGGTCATGCAGGCCGTGACCCAGGCGCTGAGCCCGTACGGGGTGCTCTACAACTCGCTCTATGCGCTCATCATCATATTCTTCACGTACTTCTACACGGCGATCATTCTCAACCCCGTCGATCTCGCCGAGAACATGCAGAAGTACGGCGGATTCATCCCGGGCATCCGTCCCGGCAGGCGGACGAGCGATTACATCGACCGGATACTGACCCGCGTGACGCTCCCGGGCGCCATATTCCTCGCGTTCATCGCGATTCTGCCCGACGTGATGATCAAGCAGGGAAAGCTCCCGTTCTACTTCGGCGGCACGGGGCTCTTGATCGTCGTCGGCGTGATGCTGGATACGCTCCAGCAGATGGAGACGCACCTTCTCATGAGACACTACGACGGGTTCATGAAGAAGGGCCAGATGCGCGGCAGGCGGTTCTAGGAGGCTGATGTGGCCGGCACGCACATTGTGATACTCGGGGCGCCGGGTTCCGGCAAGGGAACCCAGGCCGCGCGCATCGCGCGCGACGGGGGCCTCGCGCACCTTTCGACGGGGGACATGCTCCGCGACGCGGTCGCCCGCAAGACCCCGCTCGGGCTCGAGGCCGAGCGCTCGATGAAGGCCGGGCTCCTCGTGCCGGACGGGATCATATTCGGGCTCATCGGCGAGGCGCTCGCCGCGGCGAAGAACAAGGGCTGGATCATGGACGGCTTTCCGCGGACGCTCGCGCAGGCCGAGGAGCTCTCGAAAATGCTCGAGAAGCGCGGCGAAAAGATCGATCACGTGCTCGTGATCGACGTCGATCCCGAGCTCATCGTGCGCCGGCTGTCGAACCGCCGCGTGTGCCCGAAGTGCAAGGCGGTCTACAACCTCGATACGATCAAGACCAGGGCGCCGGGCACGTGCGACGGATGCGGCTCGGCAATCGTCAAGCGCCCCGACGACGAGGAGGGCACGGTCCGGAAGCGTCTCGAGATCTACGAGCGCGAGACGGCCCCCGTCATCGATTATTACCGGAAGCGGGGCGGCCTCGTCGCCGTGAAGGGCGCGGGGGACATCGAAGAGATATACGCGGAGATACGCCGCGTTTTGAAATGATTGCGATACGGAGCCGGCCGGAGATGGATCTCATCCGGCAAAGCGGTGAGATCCTCGCCGAGTGCTTTGCGAAGCTCGAGGGAATGCTCCGGAGCGGTGTCACCACCGGCGAGCTCGACCGCGCGGCCGAGGAGTTCATGAGGTCGCGCGGAGCGGAACCGGCGTTCAAGGGGTACCAGGGATATCCCGCTTCGATCTGCACGTCGGTGAACGAGCAGGTCGTTCACGGGATTCCCGGCGCGAAGAAGCTCGCGGAGGGTGACATCGTCGGGATCGATATCGGCGTGGTGCGAAACGGCTGGTACGCCGACGCCTCGCGGACCTACCCGATCGGCGAGGTGAGCGAGAAGGCCCGGCGGCTCATGGAAGTCACGCGGGCGTGTCTCGAGCTCGGCATCGGCAAGGCGAGGGTCGGAAATCATCTGTCCGACGTCTCGCACGAGGTTCAGAGGCACGCGGAGGCGAACGGGTTCAGCGTCGTGCGGACGCTCGTGGGTCACGGAATCGGGCGCGAGATGCACGAGGACCCCCAGATTCCCAACTTCGGTCTCCCCGGACGGGGGCCGGTGCTCGCTCACGGGATGGTGCTCGCGATCGAGCCGATGGTGAACGAGGGGAGGTTCGAGGTCCTGACGCTGAAGGATAAATGGACGTTCGTGACGGTGGACGGGAAACTCTCCGCCCACTTCGAGGATACGGTGGCCGTGACGAACGAAGGCCCCGTGATCATGACTCGCTGAGGAACGTTGGCGCACGTTGCGCCGCGGAGCCAGGGAGCCGCGGCGGGAAGAAGGCGCGATACAGGACGTAATGCCGAAGCAGAAGGGCATAGCGGTAGAAGGAACCGTCGTCGAGGCGTTGCCCAATGCGATGTTCAGGGTCGAGCTCGAGAACAAGCATGTGATCCTCGCGCACGTCTCGGGCAAGATGCGGATGCATTTCATCCGCATTCTCCCCGGCGACCGCGTTGCCGTCGAGCTCAGCCCGTACGATCTTTCGAGGGGCAGGATCACGTACCGGTACAAGTGATGAAGGAAGCGTAACCATGAAGGTCCGCAGTTCAATCAAGAAGATCTGTCCATACTGCAAGATCATCCGGCGGAAGGGCGTTCTCCGCGTGATTTGCAAGAATCCGAAGCACAAGCAGCGGCAGGGCTAACGGGTAGCCCGAAGCCGCTTGCGAAAGGAGTGTTTCTGTGGCGCGTATAGTAGGTATCGATATACCCGATAATAAGCATGTCGAGATCGCTCTGACGTATATCTTCGGGATCGGCCGCTCGGTGGCGAGAGAGATATGCAGGAAGGCCAACGTGCCCCTCGGGACGAAGACGAGGGATCTCACCGAGGAGCAGACGGTCAGCATCAGGGATATCATCGAAAACGATTACAAGGTCGAGGGCGCTCTGAGGAGCGAAGTGACGATGAATATCAAGCGGCTCATGGAGATCGGGTCCTACCGCGGCATGCGTCACAAGATGGGGCTGCCCGTGCACGGCCAGCGCACGCATACGAACGCCCGGACCCGAAAGGGCCCGCGCAATCGCCCCGGATCGAAACGCAAGAAAACAGCTTAATAGGGAGGTTTCACCTTGGCCCAGCCACGGAGCTCGAAGAAGAAAACGAAGAAGGTGGATATCTACGGCATCGCCCATATCCAGTCAACCTTCAACAACACGATCGTGAGCATCACGGATAAGGAAGGGAACATCATCACGTGGTCGAGCCCGGGAAGGCTCGGATACAAAGGCTCGCGGAAAAGCACGCCGTTCGCGGCGCAGCAGGCTGCCGCGACCGCCGCGCGCGAAGCGATGGGGCTCGGGGTGAAGAAGGTCGAGGCGTGGGTGCGGGGACCCGGACCGGGCCGCGAGGCCGCGATCAGGTCGCTCCGCGCGACCGGCCTCGAGGTGTCGGGGATCAAGGACTGCACGCCGGTCCCGCACAACGGCTGCCGCGCGAAGAAACGCAGAAGAATCTAGCGAACGAGAGGTTTCAGGAGGTAAGCGATTTCATGGCGAGATACTTGGGTGCCAAATGCAAGCTGTGCCGGAGGGACGGCGTCAAACTGTTCCTCAAGGGGGACCGCTGCTATTCGGAAAAGTGCGAGATCGAGAAGCGGAACTACCCGCCGGGAGAGCACGGGCGCGCGAGATACAGCAGGCGCAGCAGCTACCGCACGCAGCTGAGAGAAAAGCAGAAGATCCGCCGTATGTACCTGCTGCTCGAAAAGCAGTTCCGGAACTACTACTTCCGGGCCGTGAAGATGAAGGGCGTCACCGGCGCGAACCTGCTCAAGCTTCTCGAGCAGCGGCTCGACAACATGGTCTACCGCATGGGGTTCACCCCGTCGCGGGAGACGGCGCGGCAGCTCGTGCTCCACAAGCATTTCGAGGTCAACGGCAAGCCCGTCGACCGGCCGTCGTTCCAGCTCAGGCCCGGCGACCGCGTGACGCTGCGGGAAAAGAGCAGGAGCCTCCTCGTCGTCGAGGAGAGCCTGAAGAAGTACGGAAGCCGGGGCACCGTTCCCTACATCTCGGTGGACGTCAACAAGCGCGAAGGACTCTATCTCGAGGAGCCGACGCGCGAGATGATCCCGGTTCCGATCGAGGAAAACGTGATCGTGGAGCTCTACTCCAAGTGAGAGGATTTGTTGCTCCGGTGAGCAGGCCGTGTAAGGAGGATTTGGTAGATGAAATGGCGTAACCTTTTGATGCCGAAAGAGATTGTCGCGGATGATAGCGCTCAGACCCCGACGTTCGGCCGCTTCAAGATCGAGCCGCTCGAGCGAGGGTTCGGCAACACGATCGGTAATGCCCTTCGCCGCACGCTCCTCTCGTCGATCCAGGGCGCCGCGGTGACGGCCGTCAAGATTGACGGCGTCCTCCACGAGTTCAGCACGATCAAGGGCGTCAAGGAAGACGTGACCGACGTCGTTCTCAATCTCAAGCAGCTCATCGTCAAGATGCACAGCGACGATCCGAAGTTCGTCCATATCGACGTGTCGAAGAAGGGCGTGATCACCGCGGGGGACATCACGGAGGATCCCGACATCGAGATACTGAACAAGGATCTCGTGATCGCGACCTGCACGGAGAAGTCCCGCCTCAAGATGGATATTCTCATCGGGCACGGCCGCGGCTACGTCCCGTCCGAGCTGCACAACCTCGAGGAGTTCGAGATCGGGCTCATACCGATGGATTCGAACTTCAGCCCGGTGACCCACGCGACCTATTTCGTGAAGAACACGCGCGTCGCCCAGCGGACCGATTACGACTCGCTCACGCTCGAGATAACGACGAACGGGAGCACGACGCCGGAGGACGC